>CAMLNJ010000017.1 GCA_946481225.1 uncultured Verrucomicrobiota bacterium
TAGCGCGTGGTCTCCTTGGCGCAGCCGGCGGCGAGCGCCAGCGCGGCGAGCAGCGCCGGCAGGGCGAGGCGGCGCATGCGGGGAGCGGTGCTCATTCCTGGCTCCTCAGGATCAGGCGGAAGTCCGCGGCCTTCTCGGTGGGGGCCACGGTGTTGATGGGGTGATTCGCGTTGTTGTAGATGAGCAGCGGCTTCCAGGCCTCCTCCTCCCAGGCGCGCATGCCCTCGCGGTCGATCCAGCGGAACTTGTAGGCGATGCGCTTCACGCTCTTGCTGTCGTTGTTCAGGTTGGCGTCGATCCTGATCAGGTCGCCCGCCTGCGAGCAGCGCATCTCGGTGGCCTGGATGGTGGTGCGCCGGGTATTGACGGGGGGGGTCTGGGGGAGGGGGGCGGGGGGCGGTGCAACCGGGGGGCGGGAAATCAGTTCTCGATGACAGGGGAGCCGAGGAAGAAGCCGTCGAGCCAGGTGCGGTTCATCCATTGGAGGTCCTGGCCGTCGCCATCGTCCGAATACAGCCAGAGCGCGCCGTCTGGACCGACGGTGGCGTTGCCGACGAAGCCAAGATACTGGTTGCGGTCGGATTTCACCTCGCTGGTCACGCCGAGATCGATAACGCGCCCGGCGGGACGGTTGCGGGTGAAAAGCGTGAGCCGATCAGGCGAGAGGCCTGCCTTCGCCTGCCAGGTTTGGGTGGGGTTGGAGATGAAGGCGACGTAGACGCCGTAGGTGGCGCCGGCGGGCAGATTGCGCGCGATGGTCACCAAGGGGGACGCGTTGCCGATGCCATCGTTGGCGTCCTTTTCGTAGACATCCCGGTTGCCGGCCATGTCGAAACCGAAGCCGGGGCGCTGGCGCCAGAGCGGCCCGTTCAAAAAGCCCGGGTCCGAGGAGTCGGTGGTAAAAAAGGGGTCGGGGAGACCGCTGATGGTGGTGGTGTTGGCGTAGTCGATGTCGATGAAGATGCCCGGGGGGCTCGCGCGCTCTTCGGTGCCGCGGATATGGAGGGCGTTGAGACGAACGCGATTGTCGTCGTTGCAGTCCTTGAAGGTGAGCTCGTAGGTGGAGCGTCCGTCCGACTTGATGCTGTAGAGGGCGGGGGTGGTGGAGAAGACGTGTTTGGGCACCAGAACCTGCGGGGCTTCGCCGGCCGCGCCGTAACTGATCTCAATCGCACCGGGATAGGAGCGGTCAAAGTGCCAGGACTCCACGACGTAGCTCCCGGCGGGAAGGTCGGCGATGCGCAGCGTGAGGGTGGCCTCGTCGCCGTCGATCATCGCGAAGTCGCGCAGCATCGGGTCGGGATACTCGCGGTTGCGGGAGGCGATGCCTTGGCCCTCGAGCGTGAAAGTGACGGGGCCCTGTCTAACGCGGGCTCCGCTGAGCGCTGGCACGACTTGGTGGAGCGTGGCGACCGGGCTGCCGGCAGGTTGGAAATCGAGCCAGGCGACGTCCGCGCGACCGGAAACGACGGCGGCGACGGTGGACGCGAGCAGGAGGCAGGTGCGAGAAGCCGGAACGGGGTGCATGGTGGTGTCAGGGAAAGTGAGGCGGGATGCCTAGCGACCGGCGGGGGAGACCGGGCATGGAGACTGGATGGGGCTCCTTACTCATCCTTGGTTAGGGGCGAAATGAGAACGAGCCGCTTTGTTTAACGTAAGCCGGCAAGAACGCGACGAAGCGGGTCGTCGTGAGCGAAGCGCTTTCCGGGCCGGGGCATGCAGGAGGAAAGCGTGACGCGGGCCCTCGGGCGGCGGGCTATATACGCTAAAAAGCAATCGTGCCGCCTCGCGTTGCGCGGCAAGCGGCGGACCTCGCGTGGAGCGTCGGCGCTTTTGCGGCACTCCGCTCATCCTGCTTCCAAACCGCGCCGTCGCGGCCGTCGATGTCGTTGCGGAGCCGGCTGTTTTTCCGGCGCGATCCCGCCTCGGCCCCCGGGAATTTTGGGAGAAAAAAGAACGTGCCCTGAACGCTCGTCATGGCACGGTTCATGTTCCTCACGTAGTTCGTTCGTCCACCATACCACTCTTACCGCATGTCCGCCGCTCCCTCCAAGTCTCGCAAATCCTCCGCCAAGAAGTCCGCCGCGGACGCCGCCGTGGTCGCCACTCCTGCCGCGATCCCCCGGCGCCGCGCCATGGATCTTCCCGTTCCGGCCCTAAAGGAGGCGATCCTGCGCCACCTCACCTATACGCTGGCCCGCGACCAAGGCTCGGCCACCCCGCGCGACTGGTGGATCGCCACCGCTTTCGCCGTCCGCGAACAGATTCTCTCCCGTCTCATCCAGACGCAGGCGGTTCACAACAGGACCAACGTCCGCCGCCTATACTACCTCTCGCTCGAATACCTCATGGGCCGCCTCATGGAGAACAATCTCCAGAACACCGGTCTGACCGAGACCGCCCGCGCCGCGCTTGCCGATCTCGGGGTAAACCTCGACGACCTTGCCGAGGTCGAGGTCGACATGGGCCTCGGAAACGGCGGCCTTGGACGCCTCGCCGCTTGCTTCCTCGATTCCCTCGCCACGCTAGACTACCCGGCCATCGGCTACGGCATTCACTACGAGTTCGGCCTCTTCAAGCAGGAGTTTGTCCATGGCCACCAGATCGAGCATCCCGACAACTGGATGATCTTCGGCACCCCTTGGGAGATCTGCCGCCCCGAATATACCCAGAAGATCCAGCTCTACGGTCGCGTTGAAAATGTCTTCGACGACCGCGGCGGCTAC
Source organism: uncultured Verrucomicrobiota bacterium (assembly GCA_946481225.1). Next base: position 2,727 of record CAMLNJ010000017.1, read on the forward strand.
CGCCCCCGTTGGGTCGACACCAAGGAAATCCTCGGCGTGCCCTACGACATCCCGATCGCCGGCTACGGCACCAAGACCGTCAATCTCCTCCGCCTCTGGGCCTCGCGCTCCACCGAGGAGTTCGACCTCAGCGCCTTCAACTCCGGCGGCTACGTCGAGGCGGTGCGCGAGAAGGCAATCGGCGAGACCGTCTCGAAGGTTCTTTACCCGAACGACAAGACCGAAAACGGCAAGGAGCTGCGCCTCATCCAGCAGTATTTCTTCGTCTCCTGCTCGCTGCGCGACCTCATCCGCCGCCACTTCCGCATCGCCGGCAACTCCTGGAAAAATTTCTCCGACAAGGTCGCCGTCCAGCTCAACGACACCCATCCCGCCGTCGCCGTCGCCGAGCTTCAACGCATCCTCGTGGACGAACAGCAGCTCGCCTGGGACGACGCGTGGGCCATCGTCAACCGCACCTTCGGCTACACCAATCACACGCTCCTCCCCGAAGCCTTGGAGAAATGGAGTCTTCCGCTCTTCACCAAGGTCCTCCCGCGTCACACCCAGATCATTTTCGAGATCAACCGCCGCCTCATGGATGCGGTCGAGGCGAAGTGGCCCGGCGACGACCACAAGAAGCGCGTTCTCTCCCTGATCGACGAGAATGGCTGCAAGGCTTTCCGCATGGCCAACCTCTCCGTCGTCGGCTCGCACGCCGTCAACGGCGTCGCCGCGCTCCATACCGAACTCCTCAAGAAGGATCTCTTCCCCGAGTTCGACGCGCTCTATCCCGGTAAATTCCAAAACAAGACCAACGGCATCACCCCCCGTCGCTGGCTGCTCGATTGCAACCCTGCTCTCGCCACCCTCATCGCCGACACCTTGGGCCACCGCGAGTGGGCGCGCGATCTCGACCAGCTCCGCGGCCTCGAGCTCTCCGCCGGCAACGCCGACTTCCAGGAAAAGTTCATGGCCGTGAAACGCGCCAACAAGGTCTTCCTTGCCGAGGTCATCCAGCGCGAATGCGGCGTCGCCGTCTCGCCCGACGCCCTCTTCGACGTGCAGATCAAGCGACTCCATGAATACAAGCGCCAGCACCTGAACCTACTCCACATCCTCGCGCTTTACCGCCGTCTCCTTCAGAATCCGAATCTCGATATCGTCCCGCGCGTCTTCGTGTTCGCGGCAAAGGCGGCCCCCGGCTACGACCTCGCGAAAAACATCATCCGCGCGATCAACGTCATCGGCAAACGCATCAACGAGGACGTTCGCATCAACGGAAAGCTCAAGGTCGCCTTCCTGCCCAATTATCGCGTTTCCCTTGCGGAAAAGATCATTCCCGCCGCCGATCTCTCCGAGCAGATCTCCACCGCCGGCAAGGAAGCCTCCGGCACCGGCAACATGAAGCTCGCCCTAAACGGCGCGCTTACCATCGGCACCCTCGACGGCGCCAACGTCGAGATCCGCGAGGAGGTCGGCGACGACAACATCTTCATCTTCGGCCTCACCGTCGAGGAGGTCGAGGCCCTCGACGCCAAGGGCTACTCCCCTTGGGACTACTACCACCGCGACGAGGAGCTCCGCGCCATCGTCGACTGGCTCGGCAGCGACTACTTCACGCCCGGCGAACATCACGCCTTCGGGGCGCTTCACCACAGCCTCACCGGCGGCGGCGATCCCTACAAGGTCCTCGCCGACTTCCGCAGCTACAGTGACGCCCACGCCAAGGTCGACGCGGCCTACCGCGACAAAAAGCGCTGGGCCAAGATGGCCATTCTCAACACCGCCCGCGTCGGCAAATTCTCCAGCGATCGCACCATCCACGAATACGCCAAGCAGATCTGGTCGCTTCCCGCCGTCCGAGTGACCGAGCGGGCGTAGCCGGCGTCTTCGCCGCGATCACCCCGTCTGGAATTAGGCGCTGTCTTCAAAATAAACCGACGCTTTGCTTGCGCCCTGCGGGTGAAGCGGAAACCAAGCTGGGCCTGCGTTGCGAAAGGCGGCATGGGCCTCCGGCCCGCCTCCGCCTTTCGCGTTTTGGCCGAGCGAGGTTTCCCGCCCTGCCGGTTGATGGCCATTCCGGCACCCGCGGCGTTGGGGAGGCGGGGAAAGCCTCTCCGAGGATAACCCTCGGCTCCCCGCCTTGCGGCCTGCCGTTTGGCCCTCAACGCAGCAGATTTTGGGCCCTCTCTAAAGTCACCGTGCTCCTCATGGTTGGCGCGGTGACTTTTATTTTCTCGGCGCCGACTGCGAAGTGGCTCCCGCAATCCGGCCTTTTGGCCTGTCTGGCCCTCTTTGCCTTGTCGCCGGTCTCGAGGGTGCGTTGCTGCATCTGTGTCGCTCGAAAAAGAACAGTGAGTCAGCGGTGATGTTTGTCCGCCCGCCGCGGTTCGGCTCCCTCGCCCGTCGTTTTTTGAGGTGACGCCTTCGGAACCCTTTGCCCCTCTCTAGGTCCGTCCCTCCACTCCCCTTTATGCGTCGCCCGGTTCTTGCCGCCTGCCTCCTCGTCGCCTTCGCCGCTCCCGCGCTTCGCGCCGAGCTCAAGTTCGAGTCCCCCGAACTGATCGTGAAACCGAAGATCGGCGAGAAACAGATCCTCGCCGAATTCAAGTTTACCAACACCGGCGCCGCGCCGCTCGCGATCACGCAGGTGCATAGTGGCTGCGGTTGCACCGTGCCCGAAAAGCCCGCCGAGCCGATCGCCGCCGGAGCGAGCGGCGTCATCCCCGTCACCTACAAGCCCGGCGACCACCAAGGTCGCCAAGTCCAGTCGATTCAGATCCAGACCGGCGACGGCAAGACCCACGAACTCCGCCTCGTTATCGACCTGCCGGTGCGCGTCACTTTCGCTCCCCAACGGCTCCTTCTCTTCCGCGGCGCCGACTCCGAGCCCAAGATTGCCAGCCTTACCTATGGCGAGGCGGAGAAGACCGAGCTGCTCGACGTCACCGAGCAGTCGCAGGCCTTCGAGATCCTCGGCGAACCCAAGCTCGAGCAGGGCGTGCTGACGCTTTCTGTCCGCCACACCGGCCCCGCCGGAGAAGACGCGCGCGCCTCCGTTCGCGTTCGCACGCGCGACTCCGCGGGCGTGGAGCATACGGATATCCTTTATCTGCGGCATTCCCCGGCGCCGACCCAGTGAGCACGCCGCGGCCCGCCTCCGCCACCTCTTCGCTTCGCGGCCGGCTGCGTGCGGCCTTGCTCCTGCTCGCCTTGCCGCTCGTCCCCGCGCTGCTCACCGGCTGGCTCCACCCGCGTCGTCCCGATTGGGCGGCGCTGCGCGCCGAGGCCCGCGCTCCTGCTCCGGAGCAGCTGGAACTCGCCCGGCTTCGCGCCGACTGGCCCGACGCCCTCTGGATCGATGCCCGTTCCGCCGCCGACTACGCCGCCGGCCACATCCCCGGCGCCCTTTCGCTCAACGAAGAGGATTGGGAACGTGGCTTCGCCGCGTTCATTGAAAAATGGGACGGCGCGCGTCCTCTCGTCGTCTACTGCGGTGGGGAAAACTGCCACGCGAGCGATTCTGTCGCGCGTCGCCTTCGCCACGAACTGGGATTCGAGAATATTCGCGTGCTCCGCGGCGGCTGGACCGCTTGGCAGGCCTCCGTGGGGAAAGGCGCGCCATGAGCGATGCCTCGCCCTCCGCACCCGCGCGCGCGGCCACGCCGTGGCGTGCGCGCTTAGACCTTTTCGCCCGCGCCCTCGTGTCCGCGCTCTGGCTCGCGGCAGGCGTTTTCAAGCTCGCCGATCCCGCCGCTTTTGCGCGCGACATCGGGCACTACCGTCTAATCCCCGATCTCGGCTCGGCCGCGGCCGCCGTCTACCTGCCTTGGCTGGAGATTGTCCTCGGCGTGGCGCTCTGGCTGCCTCGCTTTCGAGAGGTCGCGCGCGGGCTTAGTCTCGTTTTGCTCGGCGTCTTTGGTGTCGCGCTCGCCGCCGCGCTCGTCCGGGGGCTCGACATCCGTTGTGGTTGCTTTGGCGAGGGCGGTCCCGATTCTTCCGCAGCCTTGGCTTTGGCGCGGAATGCTGTTCTTGCGCTTCTGCTTTGGGGTGGGGGGCGGCTGGCTCCTTCGAACGCGTCGTAGGCGTCGACGCCCCCCGCGCGGCCGGCTTGGCCGCGTCGGCATAGGCCCACGCCGGTAGCTCGGTTCGGATGCAAAAAAAACGAGCTCCAAGTCTAGATCAGTCGTGATTACGACGGCTGGATGCCGCTCGAAGAGTCTGTCTGCGGGGAAATGCGCTTTCGGCCCCCGGCTTAACAAAGTCCGGTGTGACTCAGGAGCGATCCGCTGGCGCGACCCCGTTGGTGACCGCGACCGGGGCGCTCGGTTTGGAGGAGGGAAGCGCGGCCTGCACCGATTCCCACTCGCGGCGCACCGCCGCCCGAAGCTCTACCCAGCTGTCGGCGTCGAACTGCCGTTGCAAGGGTGTCAGACGTTTCTCCAGTTGGTAAATGCGAGATTCGAAAGCACGCCGGTCGGGACCGGAAGGAAGGCTGGTCGCGTGGGAATAGAGGCGTCCGACCTCCGCCTCCAGCAGGCGCATCGCGGTGGGGGAGGCCGGATCGAGCGAATACAGCGGAATCTCGTCGAGGGGTGTCACCGGCGTAAAATAAACCCTGCGTTGAACACCCGAACTTTCGACCTCCGCCGCCGAAACCAGCGGGGCGGCCGCCAGGAAGGTCACGGGGAGGATGAAAAAACGGAGAGCTCGGCAAAAATTCATACCTTTTTCTCCGATTGTTTCGGCGCTGGATCAAATGCAATGTAACATCGATAGAGCGAAGTTGCCGTAGAGATTCCGGTCCAAGCCGTAGGGAGTTGTTTAAATTCCGCCTCAGGGGGCGCTCCGATGCTCCGGGCTCCGACCGTCGCGGCCGCGAGGAAGGCGGCTTGTGCGTCTTAGGCCCAGTTAGGCTGTGTCTTGTAAAAACCGGAACATCGCTGGCGCTCTACGAGTGGAGCGGCGCGGCGATGCAGGCCGTCTCGGCGGGCGTTGGTCAGTCGACGCTGGCCACCGGTTGGCCGGAGGCGGTGATCGGGGACGGGGCGGGCGAGGGGGTGGAAAGCAGAAGCGATGCCTGCACCGTCTCCCACTCGAGGCGCACCGCGGCGCGCAGATCGGTCCAAGACCGCGCATCGAATTGCGTTTGCAGGGGATGCAGGCGTTTTTCGAGCAGGTAGATCCTGGTCTGGAAGGCGCGGCGGTCCGGTCCGGATGGCAGCGTGGTCGCATGCGTGTAAAGCCGGGCCAGCTCCGCATCGAGGAACTTCACCGCGTCGGGCGACGACGATTCCATCGCATAAAGGGGAATCTGGTCGAGCGGTGTGGTGGGGGTGAAATACACGCGACGAACGATCTCGGTCCGTTCGCGGACGGACGCGCCGAGCTCCGGAGAAAACGCGGCAAAAGCCACGGGAATGACAAGGGACAAGGCGGCGCGTGCAAAGAGCATGGTCGGCATCCTTTCGGAATCGGCCGGTCGACGCGACCACCAATCGTTCCGCTGAATACGTATATGAGATGTGAACTCCCCTACGAGCGAGGGCGCGTCCAGCCCGGGATCGCGGCGCTGCCCGGAAGTTTGGCTTATCGAGCCGGCGATGGTGATTGCACCGTGAGCCGCCTGCCTGCCTGCTCGGTCGCTTCATGTCGCACGCTCCGCACGCTCCCAAGCCGGCTCCCGAGGCCGGGCACGAGGAATTTTCCCTCCCCTTGTTCGTCGTCACCGTCATCGGCACGCTCGCGTTCCTCTTTGCCGCGCTCCGCTTCGCCGCGCCCGGGGTCTGGGACGCGCAGTGGCGCGCCTCGCTCGCCTTTGGCATCGTCGCGTTTGTCGCGATCAGCATGCTCAACTGTTTTTTCGAGTATTTCTTCCATCGATACCTGCTGCACACCCCGGCGCTTCCGCTCGTGCGCCGGCTCTACCGTCAGCACACGCTTCACCATGGGCTCACCCACATCGTCCGGCGCCCGGCGCGCGACGGTCGCGCGATCCTCTGCGTGGAAAACAAGTTTCCCATCGTGGAGCCCGAGCAGGGCGAGGCGTCCTTCTTCCCGTGGTATGCGCTCGCGGTCTTCGCCGCCGTGCTCACGCCGGTCTTCGTGCTTCTGCAGTGGCTGCTGCCGGCTTTCCCCTGGTTTGTCGCGGGTTACGCCGCGCTCGCCGTCTCGATTTCGCTCTACGAGATACTTCATGCGATCAACCATTGGTCGCTCGAGATTTGGTCCCCGCTCCTCACCCATCGCGTCTGGGGCGCGTTTTGGCGGCCTGTCTACGGCTTTCACCTTCGGCATCACGCCGTCACGGATTGCAACGAGTCCATTTCCGGCTTTTTTGGCCTGCCCGTCGCCGATTGGGTTTTTCGCACCTGCATTATTCCGCGCACCGTCTACACCGATGGGGAGCCTTCCGACGCCGACATGTTTCGCAGCCCGCGGCCGGTCGCGCTCATCGGCTGGCTCGACGCATGGGCGCGCAATGCGGTGAAAACGCGTCGCGCGCGCCCGGGCGCGGAAGCGATCGAGGCGTTTACTCAATCCGAGGATGCGACGCCCGCCTCGCCCCGGCCCCGGGCTGATGGGGTTGCGGTCGGGAAGTAGGTTTGCGCGGCCCGCGGGCGGGGCGGCCCGTCGCTCAGGCCTCGATGGCCGCGCCGTGGGGCTCGATGCCCGCGCGCCGCAGCACAGCGATGACCTCGTCCGCCTCGGCGCCCGTTTCCTCGAGGACGACGCAGTCGCGCTCCAGATCCACGTGCGCGTCTTCGATGCGCGGCACCGCCTTCAGTGATCGCTCGAGCTCGGGAACTTGATCGGGCGGCACCTGGGAGATCGCGTAGAGGACGGTGGACATGGGCGGGCAGGAACGAGGGACCGCGCGAGGGAGGCGCGCGGTTTGCGGCGCCGCTCCGGATCTCGGAGCTCGCGTCACAGCCATATTATCGCGCGGTGCAGCCAAAATTTTAATCAGGGCCCTTCCCAAAGAGAGCCGAATCCGGAAGCCGTTGATGATTTTGGCACGGTCGTTTTCCGCCCCGATGCCAGGGCATGTCCGGGGGAGGCGGCTCGCGAGGCCGGCACCGCCGCGTGCTTCGCTTCAGCCCGCGCTCGGACGCCGCCCGAGGAAGCGCGCGAGCAGATAAAGCGCGCCGGCGGCTGGTGCGATGAGATAGGCGGAGATGTTCACCGTCTGGGACACCAGAATGCCCGGCGTCTCGTCCGGGTAGGCCCACAGGGGATACAGCGGCGGCGATCCGTCCGCGATTCGGGCGCGCGCCGTAGCGCCGAGCAGCAGGAGAACGCCCTCGACGGCGAGCATCACGAGCGCGAAGCCGCCCGCGGCGTTTCCGAGCGAGATTTTGGCCCGCGCGCCCGTCCGGCAGGAGAGCCAGGCGAGAAAGCCAAAGACGAGCCCTGGTCCAAACGTCGCCACCGCGGCGTATTGCACGGCCAGCAGGGCGTGGTTGCTGATCGGCAGGAGCGGGCGGTGATATTCCGTGAAATGGCGCGGCTCCACGCGGATCAGGTAGAGGTCGTGCAGGCAGGCCCAGGCAACCACCAGACCGCCAAAAACAAGGGCGAAGCGAGTCAGCGGCTTGCGTTCGGAATCGGGGACGGGAAGGCGCATGGGGGGGGCGGAGGGAAGGGCGGATGGAGTTTGAGATTTGAGATGAAGTTTTAAGTTGGAGGTCGACGACGAAGATCCTCCGAATCCCGGCGGCTCCCGGTCTCGCGCCTCCGCCCCTTTTCCCTTTCCAACCTTTCCCCTCAACCATCCTCTTAAACCCCTTCCGTCTCCCTTTTCCTTCATGTCATCCAACGAATATCCTCTCGATACGGTCGAACAACGCGTGAGCTATGGCGTCGCGCGAAACATGGGCGCCAACCTCGCCCGCCAAGGCCTCGAGATCGACCTCGGCGCGTTCGTGGTCGGTCTCCAGGACGGCCTCGCCAATCTACCTCCCCGCGTGAGCGAGGCAGCGCTCCGCGCCGCCTTCGAGACCGCGCAGGAGCGCGTCGAGGCGATCGCCGCCGATCAAGCCGCCAAGCAAGCCGGCGCCGGCCGCGCTTTTCTCGACGAGAACAAGGCCCGCCCCGGCGTCGTCGTCACCCCGTCCGGGCTCCAATACGAGGTGCTCCGCGCCGGTGCGGGCGCAAGGCCCGACGCCTCGCAATCCGTTGAAGTCCACTACCACGGCACCTTGATCGACGGCACCGTCTTCGACAGCTCCGTTCAACGCGGCGAAACCGTGTCCTTCCCGGTCACCGGCGTCATTCCCGGCTGGGTCGAGGCCCTCCAGCTCATGCAGGTCGGCTCGAAGTGGCGGCTCTTTATCCCGTCGAATCTCGCCTATGGCGACCGCGGCACCGGCCCCATCCCGCCGGGGTCCACGCTCATCTTCGACGTCGAGCTCATCGGCATCCAAGGCTAGCGCCGGGCGGCGAAGGCGCGGCGCCGCCGCTAGGGTGTGTCTGGGAAAGATTCAGACCATCGCCGGCGCTCTGCGAGTGGAGGGAGAAAGGGCACTGGGCCGGCGTTGACCTCGGCGGCACGACCCGCTGGGTCGCCTCCGCCTCGGTCGCCTTGGCCGAGCACCCTTTCTCCTCTCACGCTGGCCCGACTTCTTTCCCAGACACACCCTAGATCCGGGCGAGTTCGAGCCAGCGATGGAGGGTTTCGGCGTCCTCGGTGAACGCCGAGACCGCGTCGTCGCGCACGAATTCCAGCATGGCGAAACGCTCGTCCGGCAGGGTGGAGAGCGGACGCAAAAAGCGCGCCCAGCGCTCGGCGCCGGTGGCGAGCGGGTGGCGTTCCGCATGGGTGGGCCACCAGTGAAAGACGTGTATGTTGCCCACGCGCGGAAGCACGGCCTCCAATCCGCGCACGCATTCCTCGGTGTCCTCGCCGTTGTGCGGCTGCCAATAGGTGCGGAGGTTCGGGTGATCGACCTCGGCGAGGAGGCGGGCGGCGGACGCGTTGGTGTCGGTCAGGGTGTCGGCGTGAAACTCGGTCGAGATGGTCACGCCTACGCGGGCGGCTTGGTCGGCGATCCGGCGAAGATCCGCGACGACGTGTCCGCGCCGCGTTTCGTCCGTGGCGGCGGAGGCGAGGCCGCCGGCCCAGACGCGAATGGTCGGGGCGCCGAGCGCGACCGCGGTTTCGAGAATCCGGGCGAAGGCGGGATTCTCCGCGGCCGTCGAGCCGCAGCGGTAGTAGCTGCCATAGGCCGCGACCCGAAGGCCACCATCGAGCGTTCGCGCCCGCACTTCGCGGGCGCGGGCAAGATCTCCGTGCGGCACATGGAGGTCTCCGCCCCACTCGATGCCCGCGAGTTTCGCGTCCTGGCACAGGGCGACGATCTCGCCGGGCGAGAGCTTTCGAAAGGTGATCGAGACCAGGCCTGGGAGAATCATGGATGGGCGCGGGAGATGGGCGCGGGTTAGTTCCAGTTGGAGAGGAAGTGTTCGAGGTCGTCGAGCGTGGGACTGTTCGCGGTGCGGACGTAGTGGCCGCTCGTGCAAACGCCGAGCGCGAGGCTCGCCTCCGCGTCGAGGCCGAGGAGACGGCCCTGGCAGAAGCCGCCGTTGAAGTGGTCGCCCGCGCCGGTGGTGATGACGGGGTTTTCGCAATAGGGGCCGGGCACCCACGTGGTTCCGGCGGCGGTGGCGCAGGCGGCCGATTCGCGCGGGTGGATGACGACGACGGCGAGGCCGAGCTTGGCGCGGATCTCGGAGCAGGCGGTGCGGAGGCTCGCCTCGTCCTTGTCGGGCGAGGGGACTCCGAGCACGGTCGCTACCTGTTGCGCTTCCTTCAGATTCAGTCCGAGCGTCACCTCTCCAAACGCGCCGAAGCGGGAAATGAGGGCGAGAGCCTCGCGGAGGTCCTCGGGCGTGCGTTTTTCCGGATCGGCGAGATCGAAGAAATAGGTCCGCGGCGGCGCCTCGGGGGGACGCGCGGGCAGGGCGGGAAGGACGTGGTCCACGAGGTCGCGGAAGATGCCCGTCATGTTCGGGATCATCGTCCAATTGACGAAGGCGGCCAGATCGGCGGCGGCGAGCGTGGCGCGGAAACGCCCGGCGCCGACGACCGACTCGATGACCGGCAAGGTGATCGTGTCCAGGCTGCGGAGCTGGCCGAGCATCAGTTTGCCGTCGCCAAACTCGATCGCGGTGGTGGTCGCGGGCGGGCAAAGGGAGAACACCTCGGCGCGGGCGGCCAGGTCCCCGAACACAGGGTGGATCGCGGGGTGCCCGAGCGAGCCGACGTAGGTCACGCGCGTGCCGCCGGCGAGGAGCGCGGCGGCCATGAGCGGGCCATTGCCCCCGAGTTTCTCCATCACGGGATAGAGTTCGAGATTGGCGCTCTTGCCGGCGGCGCCGGCCACGCGGGCGGCGAATTCGGGGATGCTGGAGATCGAGGTGAAGGCCTCGCCCTGGCCGGTGCGGGTGGCCACGGGTTTCACAATGGTGTCGACGAAGCCGTCGAAGCCGAGCAACGCGCTGCGGGCTGCCGGCCGGGAGCGGGCGGAACGAAGGGCGAGAAGGGCGCGGGACTTGAAGGAGGACATCGATAGGGGTGGGGGGCGTGAGCGGCTAGGCGCGGACCAGATGGAGGACCCGGGCCGAGAAGTCGCCGGAAAAACAGAGCGAGAGCCGCCGCCCTTCGATCACGGCCGGGGCCGCGCCTTTTTCCGCGAAGGATGCGGCGATCCGCCATTCGCCGGACGGAAGCGACACGCGCGCGGCGGCGGGCGCGTCGGCGAAGGCGTGGGCGACGACGAGGGCCTCCGCGCCGTTGTCGGACACGCGCAGGAGCGACTGCCAGCCGCGCGGGTGTCGCCAGCTCTCTCCGAGCTCGCGGCGCAGGCGGCTGACGCCCTGCTTGATGATCGGCGCGACCCGGCCGTAGAGCGACTGCGCCTCGAGGGCGACTCCCCATTGGTCGGCGGAGAGCCCGGCGACGTCGCCGGAGAGGCACATGCGCCCCAGGAAGGTCGCGGCGAGGCTGTAGACGAGGCGTCGCTCCGAGTCGCCGGGCTTGAGCACGGCCCAGATCTGGCTCTGGCGCGGGAGCATCAGGCGATGGAGGTTGGCCGCGATGATCGGGATCTCGACGAGCTCGTGCGCGTCGGAAAAGGACGACATGGCGCTGCGCGCGAGCATCGCCGGCTCGAGGCGATGGCCGCCGGAGGAGCAGTTTTCCACCACCAGCTCGGGCAGACGCTCACGGATGCGGTCGAGAAAGCGGTAGGTGGCGAGCACCTGGCGGCGAAGCCCCTCGCCGAGGGACGCCCCGTCGGGGGTGTCGCAGCCGAGGCCGAGCGTCTCGTTGTAGTCGATCTTTAGATACCCGAACCCGCCGTGATCGAGACGGTCGATCACCTTTTGCTCGAGGTAGGAGAAGGCCCATGGGTCGGTAAGATCCCAGAAGCGGCGGTGACGCACGGTGACGGGATGGCCGTCTCGCCGCAGCAGGTGGTCGACGAGGGAAAAAGCGGTGGACGTGTCGCCCACCGTCTCCATCTCGAACCACAGGCCGGGGACGAGGCCGCGCTCCCGGATGGCGGCGGCGGCGGCTTCGATGCCGTCGGGAAACAACTTGGCGCTGGGCACCCAGTCGCCGTGGCCGCTGCCCCAGTCTCCGCCGTCGGTCTTATACCAGCCGGCGTCGATCACGAGCGTGGACGCGGGCGAGCCGCGCAGGCGGTCGGCGAGGGCGCAAAGCTTCTCGTGCGAGGGGTCGCCCCAGGTGGTGCACCACTCGTTGAAGATGATCGGCAGCGAGCGCTCGCGGGCCGGGTGCATGTCGGCGGGGCGGTGCTGCAGGGCGGTGAGCCGGTCGCAGGCGTCGTCGAGGTCGCCCGCGACGCAGGTGAGATGCGCCGGCGGGGCGTCGATGCGTTCGCCGGGCGCGAGCGTGCAGGTCCAGTGGCCAAACTCGCGGTCGGCCAGGCCGCCGGAGAGGCAGACGTCGTCGTTCTGGCGGGCGATTTCCATCTGCCAGGAGCCTGCCCAGGCGAGTTGCGCGGCCCAGATCACGCCGACCTCGGTGTCCTCGAGGGCGACAAAGGGGAACCAGCGGCGAACGGGCATCGTGCCGACCTGGCCGAAGCGTTCGCTAAAGAGCCCGGCCCCGGACCAGGATCGCTCGAGGTGAAGTTGTTCGATCGACTCGGTGACGAGCCGGCCCTCGGCGCTCCACGCGGAGCGAAACCGGTGGGCGCGGAGGCGGCCGGGCGCGTCGGCGACCGCGAAGGGAGTCAGGCCGCCGAGGGAGAAGCTGGTGAGCAGTTCGAGGCTCACCGGGGCGGCGCCGTCGTTGATGAACGACGAGGCGATGACGACGGCCGACCTGATCGCGGTGATGAATGGCGGGCGGATCGA
>CAMLNJ010000018.1 GCA_946481225.1 uncultured Verrucomicrobiota bacterium
GCGCTTCTTCGGCGAATCCTTCCTCGAGGCCGACGCCGTGCAACGCCGCAACCTCCTCCGCCGCTTCGGCGTGCTCTACCAGAGCGGCGCCCTCTGGAGCTCCCTCACGCTCCTCGAAAACGTCGCCCTCCCCCTCGAGGAATACACCACCCTCAACGCCGGCGAACGCGCCGAACTCGCCGCCTTCAAGCTCTCCCAGGTCGGCCTCGCCGGCTACGAAAACTACTATCCCTCCGAAATCTCCGGCGGCATGAAAAAACGCGCCGGCCTCGCCCGCGCCCTCGCCCTCGACCCCGCCATCGTCTTCTTCGACGAACCCTCCGCCGGCCTCGACCCCATCACCTCCCGCAAGCTCGACGAGCTTATCCTCCAGATCCGCGAACTCCTCGGCACCACCTGCGTCGTCGTCTCTCACGAGCTCGACTCCATTTTCGGCGTCGCCGACCGCGTCCTCATGCTCGACAAGACCACCCGCGGCGCCATCGCCCTCGGCGATCCCCGGGAACTTGCCCGCTCCTCGCCTGACGAACGCGTGCGCGAGTTCCTCACCCGAGGCGCCCGCCCCGGGGAAAACGGCTTCGACACCGCCGCCCGCCCGAGGCAGTGACACCTCCGCCTCCTTTCCGACGTCCTCCCCCGCTCTTCCGGCTCCCCGCTCCCATCCCCCTGCTCCCTGCTCTCTCCCGTGAAGACCAAAGTCAGCCCAACCGTCGTCGGCCTCTTCGTCCTGGGCGCGCTCCTCCTCGGCTCCATCGCCCTTTTCTCCTTCGGCGGCGTCAGCTTCTTCTCCAAGCCCGAGCGCTTCATCGTCTACTTCGACGAGACCATCCACGGCCTCGACGAGGGCTCCCCCGTCAAGTTCCGCGGCGTGCGCATCGGCCGCGTCGTCTCGCTCAAGGTCCGCGCCATCCCCGCTCCCCCCGGCTCCGATGAGCCCGGCTCGCTCGTCGCCGTCGTCTGCGAGCTCTCCCGCGACGTCGTCGCCGACGGCTTCGGCAAGTCGGTCGACGTCTCCGACCACGACGAGCTGAAACGGCTCGTCGACTTCGGCCTTCGCGCCCAGCTCGGCGTCATCGGCTACGCCACCGGCCTCCTTTACGTGGAGCTCGATTTCTACAACCCCGCCGACTACCCGGCCAAACACCGCGACGGCCTCGAATCCACCTACCTCGAGATGCCCGCCGTGCCCTCCAAGAGCGCCGAGTTTCTCCGCAGCCTCGACGACATCCTCGCCAGCGTCAAAGGCGTCGACTTCCCCCGCCTCGCCGCCGAGGTCCAGGCCCTGCTCGCCGAGACCCGCGCCCAGATCAAGGCCGCCGACCTCGCCGCCATCTCGAAAGAATGGGCCGCCGCCGGCCGCTCCGTCACCGCCCTCGCCGAATCGCCCGAGCTCAAGGCCGTCCTCGCCAACGCCGCCTCCGCCTCCGCCCGCCTCGACCGCGTCCTCGCCGACCTCGAAAAAGCCTCCGGCCCCGGCGCCGAGCAGTTCGCCCTCGCCATCCAGGACGCCCGCGCCGCCATGCGGCAGCTCGTCGACACCACCACGGTCATGAAGCGCTTCATCAACGCCCAGCAATACCTCGGCGACGACGCCTCCAAGGCCCTCTCCCGCCTCGGCGAGGCCTCCGCCGCCGTCGCCCGCCTCGCCGACTTCCTCGAGCGCAACCCCAGCGCCCTCCTCAGCGGACGCGCCACCGACGCGAAGAAATAGAACCCTCCTCGCCCCGCGCCCGCCCTCTTCCTTCGCGCCCTTAAACGATCTTCGCGTTAAATAACGTTCCACCTTCGTCCATGACGACGCCCCTCGACGCCATCCGCCGCCCACTCGGCCTCGCCCTCGCCGCCCTGTTCGCCCTCTCCCTCGCCGGCTGCAGCCTCTTTCCGAAGCCCGCGCCCGACCCCACCCGCCACTACGTCCTCACCGCCCCCGCGCCCGCCCCCCTCGACGTCGGCGCCAAGCAAGGCGCCCTCAAGGTCGGCCTCCGCTCCGTCCAGATCGCCCCCTACCTCGACGCGAAGTCCATGAGCGTCCGCCGCGGCGACAACGAGATCGACTACCGCGACTACGCCCGTTGGGCCGAACCCCTCGCCAACGGCATCAACCGCATGCTCGTCGCCCGCCTCCACGTCTCCGACCGCGTCGCGCGCGTGTTTCCCCAGCCCTACCCCTTCGACGTCAACCGCGACGTCGACATCTCCGTCTCCGTCCTCCGCTGCGAAGGCCGCGTCCGCCCCGACGGCAAATCCGTCGCCAGCTTCGCCTGCGCCGTCGAGCTCGTCCGCGTCGGCGAACACCTTGGCGCCGCCGACGGCGGCGCGGTTCTCCTCCGCGAGGTCTTCGAGGCGCCCGAGACCGAATGGCCCGAGGGCGACTACGCCGCCCTCGCCGCGATCCTGAGCGACGACGTCGCCAAGCTCGCCGACACCATCATCGCCGCCCTGCCCGCCCGCTGAGCCGAGCCCCCGCGCCGTCCGCATGCGCGGCGCGGTCACGGTCACGGCGCCTTGCTCGGCTCGGGCGACCCGACGCCCGCGTCCGGCGCGGCCCATCCCAGCAGGTTTTCCATGGCCTGCTCGCGCACCGGACCCTCCGGGAAGCGGCTCACCCACTCGGCCGCGGCCGCTGGATCGCGTTCCGCCCAACAGCGCACCACGGCGGGCACGACCTCGCCGAGCAGCTCCGGCGACTTCACCGAGGAAACCAGCCACTCCGCCGCCCCGCGCGCATCCTTCTCCGCCCACCCCTTCGCCCCCCACGCCGCCAACCGCTCTCGCGTATCGGCGTCCTGGATCGTCTCCATCCAACGCTTCGCCTCCGCCGGATCGCGGCGCCCCCACTCGAAAGCGGTGCTTCGGATAAGCGCCGAGCGCAGTTCGCCGGGAAGCATCTTCTCCGCGAAAATCAGCGCCTGCCGCGGATCGGTCGCGACAACTTCAAACCCGGCCGCGCCCAGCAACTGATGGCGCCGGCCTTCGTCCTTCACTCCGTCGAGATGGCGCTCCAACCGCCCCGGGACCTCGAGCAGCTTCTTCGCGACCAACGTGACCTGCTCGCCGGGCATCACCTCCCGATTCAGGAGCCATGCGGTCGCCGCGTCGGGATCGAGCGAAAGCCATTTTTCCAGCATCAAGGTCCCGACCCGCCCCTCCACCTCCTCGGGGGGCAGCGACTCCAGGATACCCTTCGCGTCGCCCGCATCGAGCAGCCCGATGATCCCGTCCAGCTCCCTGATCGCCGCCCTCGGATCGGCCATCAGCCTCCAGGCCCGCAAACGCTCCAGTATTCGCCCCGTCGCGACGCCCTCGCCGATGGCAGGCGACGACACAGGAGGCGACGAGGCGTCTCGAACGGCGGCGGGAGGCCGCGCCGCGCGGGCCCCCGCCGGAGTCGGCTCGGAAGCCGGCGGTTCCGGTTCACGCGGCCAAAAAGCCCTCGGCAACACCGCGACCGCGGCGGCGGCGATCACGGCGACGATGGCGAGGCGGTTTCGCATCCGTCAGGGCCGCCCGCCCGCTTCGTTCGTTCCGGGCAGGAAAATCTCCACGCCCGCGTCCCGTTTGATCGCCGCCAGGTAGTCCGGCATCCGCTTGCGCACCTCCCCGCCCGCCAGAAACTCCCGCAGCCGCCCGGCGACCTCCGCGTAGGGCAGCCGCCCGGCGGGCTCGCGTTTGGACACACGGACGATGTGGTAACCGAGCCGCGTCTCGATGATGTCGCCGACCTCCCCCACGGGCTGGGAAAACACGACGGAATCCAAGTTGGGCGGCAACTGCCCGCGAACGTAGAGAAGGTCGCGCCCGTCCGTCTCGTCTTTCGCCCAAGGCTCCTCCGAGTATTCCTTGTAGAGCGCGAAAAAATCCCCGCCCTGGTCCAGGCGGGCCTTGATCTCCCGTATCCGCTTTTTCTTCTCGTCGCGCTGGGCCTGGGACAGCGGTTCCTCGGACTCCGCCCCGTTTGTCGCCAGAAAGATCTGACGCGCTCGCGCCTGCTCCGGCCTGTCGAAGGCCGGGAGATTTTGTTCATAGTATTTTTTGACGCTGTCCTCGCTGACCGAAACCGACGGCATCACCTCGCGCTCGATCACCAATTCGCTGACCCGTTGTTCGATCATGCGACGGCGATACGCCTCGGGGGTGGTGCCCGTCGTTTTGAGCCATTTCTTATACTCGTCCTCGCCTTGGAATCGCTTGCGGGTGTTCGCCAGGAGGGCCTCGACCTCGCTCGCGGCGCGGTCCTTTTCCTGCGCGGTGGCCTTCTCCAGCAGGATGTGGCTTTCGACGATATGGTTCAGCAACTTGGATTCGACGGACGGGCGCGGCTCGTCCGGCAACTTGCCGCCGCGCGACATCTTGGCCGCGTAGATGGCCCACGCTTCGTCCAGCTGAGCGCGCCGCACCTCGAAGTTTTTCCCGCGCGCCACGACGGGATTTTCCGCGGTGCTCGCCGCGACCTCGGCTTCCGCCGCGATCAAAGGAAGCGAACACATCAAGGGCATGCTCAGCGCAAAAAGTCTTAAAAGTCTCATGATTGGGGACCTGATAAAACAAAGACGCGGGCGCGGGCCCGCGTCTCGGTTGACGACCGGTTATTGCGCGATGCGCGTCCACTGCTGGTTGTAGCTGCCGCTGCCGCTCCATTGGCCGAGCGCGGCGCCGTTCCAGTTGCGACCCATGCCGTCGACGAACAGGCCCGTCGCGCGGTTTTGGTAACGATAATAGCCGCCGGACACGGTCTCGGTCCACTGCTGGTTGTAGCTGCCGCCGCCGGCATACTGGCCGCAGTCCGAACCGTTGCCCGTGCGCCCCATTCCATCCAGGAACAAGCCCGTGGCGCGGTTCTTCAACCGCACATAGTTGCCCTCGGAAAGAATGGCCCACTGCTGGTTATAACTCCCGCCGCTGGGCCATTGGGCGCAATAGGAGCCGTTGCCGGTGAAGCCGTTGCCGTCGACGCAGAAGCCGGTGGCGCGATTCTGCAGCTTGTAGTAGGCGGGCGTGGAATAGCCGACCTCGATGCTGCCGCCATACAAGGACTTCTCGTTGAACTGCGCGGGGCTGCCCGAGGAGCCCTCCGTCTGCATGTCGACGATCAACCACAGCGGCTTTCCGGTGAAGTTGGCGACATCGCGCTTGGTCCACGTGCCGTCGATGTAGTAGTCGATCGTGACGTTGGTGGAGTCGACCCGGTTCATCCATATCTTGTAACGATGCCACGCCCCGTAGGGATTGTTGACGTAGGTAGTCTTTGAATACACCTGCGACGAGGTGATGAAGGTGTTCTGCCAGCAGTAGGAGTTGCCCTTGAACTCCATGATGTCGATCTCCGGCGGCCACGATTGCGTGCCGTCCAGCCACATGGCCGGCCAGGCGCCGACGGCGGCCGACGCCCGGAACTGGCCGTCGATGGTCCAGCTGACATGCTCGTCGTCGACCGTGATGATCGACTTGGCCCAGATCGTGCCCGACACGAAGTTGTAGCCGGGAAACGCGCTGCTCCTCGTCGCGCGCAGCTCCATCGAGCTGCCGTTGAGGAACACCTGGCTCTGCCGCATGACGGCCGACCCGTTGTGGCGATCGCTCCACGGGTAGGCGTTGTTCCACTGCGACCAGTCCCAGGAGTTGGTGACGGTGACGTAGCCGGCGTTTGCGATCTGCACGGCTCCGGCGAGCATCGTGGCCATGACGGTCAAGGCCCGGAATGGACGACATAACTGTCGTATCGATAACAGGTTCATCTTATTTGGGGTTGGGGTTGAAAGCTCGTCGACCCGCAAGGATCGACGGGGCCCCATCGTAGACAGGGGCCGACTCGGGCACCCGTCGCTCAATTTCCCGCTAAATCAACCGCGAAGCTCCTTCGCGAGACCCCAAGACAAGCACATCGGAAGCCGAGCCAAACGCATGGCCGGCCTCGGGTAACGTTTCGCGCACGGCGAAACGGCCGGCTCCTACTCGCGTTTTAGTTCTCGCCCCATCAGAGCGGCGAGAGCCTCCGCGGGAGGCTTGCCCTCGTAGAGGATGCGGTGGATCTCCGCGAGGATCGGCGCGTCGATGCCGCGTTCGCGCACGAGTTCCAAGAAGCTCTGCGTCGTGCGGTAGCCCTCGACCACGCTCTTGCTCGCGGCGATCAGCTCGGCGGCCGTCTTTCCCTCGCCCAGGCGTTGCCCGAACGTGCGGTTGCGCGACCAGGCGCCCGTGCAAGTCGCCACCAGATCGCCAAAGCCGCCGAGCCCGTAAAAAGTCTCGGGCCTGGCGCCGAGAGCCACTCCCACGCGCACCATCTCCGCGAGCGCGCGGGTGAGCAGCGCCGCCTTGGCGTTGTCGCCGAGCTTTAACCCGTCGCAACACCCGGCCGCGATCGCGTAGACGTTTTTCAGGCAGCCGCCAAACTCGACTCCGGCCACATCGTCGCTGCGATATACGCGCAAGGTCGGTCCGCTGAGCGCCGTCTGCACCTCGGCAAGCAGGGCCGCGTCCGCTCCTTGCGCCGCCAGCACCATCGCGCAGGGCTTGCCCGACGCGACCTCGGCGGCGTTTGTCGGACCGGTGAGGGATCCCACGGCGAGGCCGGGCAGGACCGCCGCCATCACTTCCGCCGGACGCAGATGCGTGCCGAGCTCCAAACCCTTCGCGAGCGACAGAACCAGCTTGAGCCGCGTCGCCAGCCCCCGCGATGCCTGCACGCGCGCCGCCGTCTCGCGCAGCGCCTGCGACGGACAGGCCAGCAACACCAATTCCGCCTCCATCAAGACCGGCGTGAGTTCATGCCCGATCTGGACCGACTGCGGCAGTTTGAAGCCCGGCAGGTAGTCGGCGTTCTCGCGCGTCGACGCGAGCGCGAGCGCCTGCTCGAAACGCCGCGGCGCGAGCGTGACCGTGTGGCCGAGCCGACAAAGGTGAAGAGCGAAGGCCGTGCCCCAGGCGCCGGCGCCGACGACGACGATGTTCATGTGTGGCAGCGGTTAAAACCACGCCGCGCCCGGAGCGCACGGAGAATCAACGCGATGTTTGGCTCCCAGGCGCGCTCACCTGAAGCGGTTCCCGCGCCTTTATCACCGTCGCAGCAGGAGCTAAACCGTCCTCGATCCGCACATACAGCGCGGTCTGCTCCGCATCCTTCCCACCGGGAGCGGAAGGCGGCGCCGACTCGCCCGAGGCGACAAGAAACCAACGGCTGTTCACCCTCCACCGGAAGACGCGCTTACTCAGCCCCCTGCAACACCGAGTATTTCCAGCCCGCCATCGCCGCGAGCACGTAGAACAGGATGTCCATAGGGCTGAACATCACGCCCATGATCTCGCCCGCCATTTCCACGTTCAGCGCCGAGAGCACCTCGCCGAAAGAAACCTCCTGCGCGCGCGCCACGAGCACGCAACCGGTGAACAAATTCCCCAAGGCGCAACCCAGCAGCGCGAGCACGGCGCCGATCACGTGATAAGGTTGCCCCGCGCCCCGCCCCGCGAAGCGCATCGCCAAGCCCACGAGAAAACCCACGCCCACGGCCATGTATCCGATCTGGAAATTCGTCGCGACGGTGACACCCACCCAGATCGCGGTGCCGACGAGCATCGCCACCACGCCGGCGGCGACCGCGAAAACGAGATTGGAGGACGGCGCGACGGGCTCGCGCAAGGAGGCGGAAACCTCGGCCGATGCAGGGGAACCGGAACTGGCGGAGGGATCGAAGGACATATTTTCCCCGACCCCATCGATAAACCGCGCCGTGGCAACAACCAAGCGGACACATTCGCCGCATCGTCGCTCATCGATCCGCCTCACTCACCACGAAGCAAACGGTAAAGCTCCGTCGCGCTCGCTTTGGAGCCGCCGGATAGCCATTGCACTGGCCTTCCATTCTTTAACGCACGCAACTCCTCCCCCTAGATGACACCTCCTCCGATCCGCGTCGGCATCATAGGCCTCGGCGGTTACGCCGCCCGCCACCACGAAGCCATCCTCCAGCTCGAAGCCTCGGGCGAGGCCCGCCTTGTCTGCACCTGCGACCCCGCCCCGCGGAATTTCGAGGCCAAGACCGCCGAGTGGAAATTCGCCGCGCGCGGCGTCGCCGTCCACGACGACTACCGGCAGATGCTGGAACGCCACGCCGGCGAGCTCGACGTCGTCACCGTCCCCACCCCGATTCCGCTCCACGCCGAGATGCACCGCGCCGGCGTCGAGCGCGGACTGTCCGTCTATCTCGAAAAGCCGCCCACCCTCGACCCCCGCGAGCTCGAGCGCATGATCGCCACCGACGCCAAGGCCAAGGTGCCCACGCTCGTCGGCTTCAATTTCATCACCGAGCAGCCGCGCCAGGCGATCAAACGCCGCCTGCTCAAGGGCGAGTTCGGCGCTCTCCGCTCCGCGCATCTCCTCGGGCTCTGGCCCCGCGCGACGGATTATTTCACCCGCAACAGCTGGGCCGGCCGGCTCGTCGGCGACGACGGCCGCCTCATTCTCGACTCCTGCGTCGGCAACGCGCTCTCCCACCACGTCCACAACATCCTGCATTGGGCCGGCACCGGCGGCCAGGACCGCTGGGCTGCGCCGACCAAAGTGCGCGCCAGCCTCCTCCGCGCCCACGACATCCAAGGGGCGGACACCTTCTTCATCGTGATCGAGACCGACACGGGCGTGCCGATCCGCATCGCCCTCACCCACGCCTGCAAGGGCGCGCACATCCACCGCGAAACCCTCGTCTGCGATCGCGCCACCATCGACTACATCACCAACGACCGCGCCGACATCCGCTGGCACGCCGGCGGCGTGGAGACCGTGCGCTTCGGCGAGTTCGACGCGCAGGTGGAAAACTTCCGCGCCTTCTTCGCCTGTTTCCGCACCGGCGCCGCGCGTCCGCCCACCACCCTCCCCGACAGCCGGCCCTTCGTCCACCTGCACGCGCTGTCCTACATCGCCGCGGGTCGCATCCACCGCTTCCCCGCCGACCAGATCGCCAAGGTTACGGGCGAAGACAACCACGCGACCTTCGTGCCGGTGCGCGGCATCGCGGACGCCGCCGAGCATTTTCTTGCCGACGGCGTCTGGCCCTACGGCAAACCGGGCTCGGCCACGCCGTCGCAGCTCGACCAGCTCGACGCCGTCGTCCGCCGCATGGCGGCGGAGCGGTGAGCGTAACCCCCAAAGAGGAGGCGGACGCGCCAAGGCGCTTCTCACCTCCTCAATCGGAGGCGAAAAGCCAGAGCCGCTCCGTGATCTTCTGTTGCCGAGGAAGATAAGAGTTCTGACGCAGCTCCTCCTCCGGGTGGATCAACGCGGCGCCTCGGTCATAAATTCTCACGCCTACCCGCCCCAACATCCCGGACCCGCGCTCAAGGACGACGCAATCTCCGTCAATCCAAACCCCTAGCAGCGAACGGCGCCAGTAAGCGGGAATTATCTGCTCCAGGCGGGTTCGCGCCTTTCGTTGCACATCGCCTTCCTGCCCCCGTTTGGGATCTAGCGCCAAGTGCCCCTTGATTTCCGGCTTCGCCAGCTCTTCCCGAGCAACCATCGCGATCTGCAAATAAACAGGCTCCGACTCAGGCAACACCGGGCTGGGCGGAACATAAACGCCGCGCGTCATCGCAATACCGCCGATCACCGCCGCGATTATCCCCAATTTTATCCAAGGCACCCATCGCGCCCGCTCTCGCCGCACCACGCGTCGAATGCCCGCGCAAAGCCAAGCAATGCTCGTGATCGACATCGAAAGGAATAGCGGCAGCCCGAATACGATGCCCAAAAAAAGGGCGCCCTCGCGCAGGTCCAGGGCGTCGCGCGGCGTTATTCGGTATTCAAACCAGATCAGACCGCCCGACAAAATCACCGACCAGACGTAGCCCGGCCACTGGCTGGGAGGTCTCTCGCCCGCAGGTGGAACGTCTGCGGGCGAATTCATCGGAAATCCAAGGTTAATCTCGCCGGCCTTACTTCGTCAGGAACGCCGGCAGCTTCTCGTTCTGGATCTGCTGCTCGAAGGTCTCTCGCGCGTTGATGAGGTCGCTCGCGGCGCCCTTTACCAGCACCTCGGCGACGAGGCTGCGGGTGTTGTAACGGCTGGCCATCGTGAAGCCGTAGGCGCCGGCGCTCATGAACGCGATGAACTCGCCCTCGCCGACCTCCTGCACCTGGCGGTCCTTCGCGAAACAGTCGCCGCTCTCGCACACGGGACCGACGATGTCGGCCGCGATCGCGGCGCGGGTGGAATCGCGGCGCAACGGCACGATCTCGTGGAAACTGTCATACATCGCGGGACGCACGAGGTCGTTCATCGCGGCGTCCACGATGAGGAAGTTCTTCGACTTGCCGCGCTTCAGGTATTCGACGCGCGAGAGGAGCACGCCCGCGTTGCCGACGAGGTAGCGGCCGGGCTCGAGCAGTATCTTCAGGCCGAGCGGGGCGAGCAACGGGGTAAGCGCCTCGCCATAGGCCTCGGGCGTGAGCGGACGGCTCTCGGCGGGCTGCGAGCTCCACCAGGCGGAATCGCCGCTCGCGAGGGCGTCCTTGTAGATGATGCCGATGCCGCCGCCGATGGACCAGTAGCTGATGCCATACTTGGCCTTCAACTCGGTGACGAAGGGCGCGACCTTCTTCACCGCCTCGACGAACGGCGCGAGGCTCGTGAGTTGGGAGCCGATGTGCATCTGGGCGCCCTTGATCTGGATGTGCGGGAAACGCGCCGCGGTCTCGTAGGCGGCGGCCGCGTTGGAGAGAGGGATGCCGAACTTGTTGTCCGACTTGCCGGTGGTGATCTTCGCGTGGGTGTGCGCGTCGACGTCGGGATTGATGCGAATGGCGATGGGCGCCTTCACGCCGAGCTTGCCGGCGACATGGTTGATGCGGGCGATCTCGGGCTCGCTCTCCACATGGAACGCGAATATGCCGTGCTTCAGCGCGAGCTCGATCTCAGCCTCGGTCTTGCCGACACCCGCGAAGACGGAGCGCTTGATGTCGCCGCCCGCCGCCAGCACGCGGCGGATCTCGCCGCCGCTCACGAGATCGAAGCCGGCGCCCAGGTTCGAAAAATGGCGCAGGATCGCGATGTTCGAGTTGGCCTTCATCGCGTAGCAGATCTGGAGGTCCAGGCCCTTCAGCCCCGAGGCGAGGCGCGTGTAGTTATCGGCCATGGTAGCCGTGCTGTAGACGTAGGTCGGCGTGCCGTAGAGGCGGGCGATCTCGGCGAGGTCGACGCCTTCGCATTGGAGGTTTTGGCCGACGTAACGGAAGTGGTGCATGGCGGGTTTCTGAGAATCGATAACAGGAGGTGAAAAGGGCCTACTTGGCGGGTTTCCCCTTGCGGAGACCATCTAAAATTTCACGGTCTCCCACCTCAGAAAAAAGGCTGATCCTGATGCTGCGCGTGTTAAAAAATCTCTTTCGTCGTCCGCCCATCCGCATGGGCCGGGTCGACAACGCGCGCATCCATGGCCGCACCTCGATCCGCAACGCCCAGTTCGTGAGCTTCGTCGACGCCAGCGGCTGTTTCGAGGCGCGCCGGCCCGACCGCTTCGACCGCAGGCTGCGCCGTCAAAAACTGGTGCGCGCGATAGCCGCCCTCGCCGGCGCCGGCGGCCTCGGCTGGATCGTGCTCGAGAGCGCGCGGGCGATCTCGCAGTTCTGAACCGTCGACCGCTTGGGCGAAACACCTCAGCTTCTGGCCGAGGCTACGGCTGGCCCAGGCGCCGGGCCAATTCCGCCTCGTCGATCACCTCGATCCCGCGCTCCCGTGCTTTGACAAGCTTTTCGCCCGGCTCGGCGCCGGCGACGACGAGCGTCGTGCGTTTCGTCACCTCCGAGACGACCTGTGCGCCGGCCGCCGCCAACAACGCCGCCGCCTCGATCCGCGTCCAACGCGTCAACGCGCCCGTAAGCACCACCACCTGGCCGGCCATGGGCCCGCCCGCGGGTCCCGCTTTTCGCCAAGCGACGCCAACGCCCGCCGCGATCAGCTCGGCCCGCTCTTTCACGCCTTCCGGCGAGGCCAGATAGGCCGCGAGCGCCTTGGCCGCCGCCGCGCCCAGCTCGGCCCCGCCCTCCGCGGCGAATCGACGCAAGGCCGCCTCGTCCGCCGCCCCCAGCACATCCAATCCATCGTAAGCTTTTGCCAGCCGTCGCGCCGCCTCGCGGCCGACGCCGGGCCAGCCAAGCGCGTAGATCAAGCGCGCTCCATCCGCCCGTGCCCGCTCGCGAGCCGCGCCGATTGCCGCGACCAGCTTGTCGGCCGACCGAGCCCCCACCCCGGGCAGCCCGCGCAGATCCTTCGCTTGCAACTGAAACAGATCGCCCGGCGTTCGCACGAGGCCGCGCGCGACCAATTCCTCGACGAGCACCGGTCCCAGGCCCTCCACCGCCAGCGCGTCCGCCGACGCGAGATGCTCGATGCGCCGCGCCACCCGCGCCGGGCAATCCGCGTTCACGCAACGATGCGCCGCTTTGCCCGCCTCCCTCGACAGCGGGCCCCCGCAGCCGGGACAGGTCGCCGGCGAGACATACGCCGGGCTCGCCGGATCCCGGACCGCCAAATCGACGCCGACCACCGCCGGGATGATTTCGCCCGCTTTTTCCACAAACACGACGTCGCCGATGCGCAGGTCGCGACGCGCGATCTCATCGGCGTTGTGCAACGTCGCCCGCGCGATGATCGAGCCGTCGAGTTCCACCGGAGCGAGCTCCGCGACCGGCGTGAGCACGCCCGTCCGGCCGACTTGCCACGTTATGCCCAGCAAGCGCGTCGCCGCCCGCGGTGGCGCGAATTTTCGCGCCACCGCCCAGCGTGGCGCCGTCGGCCCGGTCCCGAGCGCGTCCTGATCGGCGATCCGCTCCAGCTTCACCACCACGCCGTCCGTGGGAAAACCGCCCGCGTCCCCCGCGCCGCGCAGCGCCTGGATCGCCGCGTTCAGTCCGCCCGGGCCGCTCGCGATCCTGGCCTCCGCCACGACCGGCAGCCCCCAGGCGACCAGGCGGTCGCGGAACTCGCCCAAAGACGCGGGGCGGCCCGCGGCCGGCCCCCACGCGCCCCAACCATGGCATACCAGCTCCAGACGACGCGCCGCGATCTCGTCCGTATTCTGCAAACGAATACTTCCGGCCGCCACGTTGCGGGGATTGGCGAAGGCCGCCTCGCCCGCGGACAACCGCTCGTCGTTGATACGGGCCAGCTCCGCGAAAGGCAGGAAAATCTCGCCGCGCAGCTCGACCACCTCCGGCCACGGAGCCGCGCCGTCCTCGCGGAGCCGCTCCGCCACTCCGCTCACCGCGAGCGCGTTGGCCGTGATGTCGTCGCCCTCCGCCCCGTCGCCGCGCGTCGTGGCGCGCACGAGCCGGCCGCGCTCGTAGGTGAGGCTGACCGCGACGCCGTCGTATTTCGGCTCCACGCGAAACACCGGATCCCCGCCCCCGATCCGGGTCGCCGCGCGCGCCGCGAACGCCGTGATTTCCTCGTCGGAGTAGGCCTTGTCCAAGCTCAGCATCGGCACGCGATGCCGGTGCGTGGCAAAGCTCCCGCTGCGATCGTCGCCCACGCCGCCTCCGTTCGCGGACGCGGGCACCTCCTCGTTTGACGGGAAACGCGCCTCCAGCGCGCGCAGCTCGGCCTTCAGCGAATCGTATTCGAAATCACTGATGATCGGAGCGGCTTTCTTGAAATAGAGCTCGTCGTGCCGCGCGATCTCGCGGCGCAGCGCCAGAATCCGCGCCCGGCCGGCTTCCGGCGAAAGAGCCGGCGCGGCGACCGCCGACGGCGCTTCGGCTTGCGCGCCAGCCACCGGGGTCCCGGCCGCAGGCAACACGCCTCCGAGCAAGACCGCGACCACCAGGCCCCCGATCCATTCCGCGCGACGAAAGCGAACCGTCATCATGCGCATCACCCTCCTGCCATGCGGCTTGCACGCAAACAGGAAACACGACGCGGTGCGCGAGCGGACGCAAAAAGCCCGCCCTCCAAACGGGGGGCGGGCGACAAAGAATCCGGGCGGAACCGGATCCACGGGCGGTTTTCCCGCCCGGGCCGGGCGGGACAGGGGCCGCTCAGCCCTTGAGCATATCGACGACCGCGGCGCGCTCCTCGACGAGCTCCTTGTTCGTGATCGCGATGCGCTCCTTGCAGAAATCGCACAGCTCGTAGCTGGTGATGGCCTCGTAGCTGCCGGGCGTGGTGGTGCGCACGGGCAGGCCGGCCCAGACCTCGGGGTCGAAGCCGTAGAGACCGTTGCTCTTCACCGCGACGGAGTGGATCTTGCCAGGCGTCATCAGGTCGCGCACGTGGTCGACGAGGGCGTTTGCCGCCGAGGCGGCGGAGGAGGCGCCGCGGGCCGCGATGATGGCCGCGCCGCGCTTGCCGACGGTCTCGAGGAAGGGGCCCTTGAGCCAGGCGTGGTCGGTGATGACCTCGGTCGCCTTTTTGCCGCCGATGGTCGCGTGGCCGAAGGCCGGGAACATGGTCGGGCTGTGGTTGCCGTAGATGAAGATGTCTTTGACCGCGGTGAGATCCACCCCGGCCTTTTTAGCGAGTTGGGTCTGGGCGCGGTTTTGATCGAGGCGCACCATCGCGGTGAAGCGGTCGGGGGTGAGGCGCTTGGCCTGCGACGCGGCGATCATGCAGTTCGTGTTGGCTGGATTCCCCACCACGGCGACGCGCGCGTCGTCGGCGGCGACGCGGTCGATGATCTGGCCTTGGGAGATGAAAATCTTGCCGTTGTCCTTGAGCAGGTCGGCGCGCTCCATGCCGGGACCGCGAGGCTTGGCGCCGACGAGCAGGCTCCAGTTGGCATCCTTGAAGCCCACCTCGGGCTGGTCGGTCATGACGATGCCCTTGAGCAGAGGAAAGGCGCAGTCGTCGAGCTCCATGGCCACGCCCTCGAGCGCCTTCATGGCCTTCTCGATCGGCGCCTCGATGAGCTGGAGGATGACCGGGCGATCCGGCCCAAACATGGCTCCGGAGGCGATGCGGAAGAGAAGCGCGTAACCGATCTGGCCGGCGGCGCCGGTGA
>CAMLNJ010000019.1 GCA_946481225.1 uncultured Verrucomicrobiota bacterium
TGAACTGGACCGCCAGCACCGCGACCGATCTCGCCGGCTACAACGTCCTCCGCGCCGACACCTCCGGCGGGCCCTACTCGCTCGTCGCTCGCGGCCTGACCACGAACTCCTTCACCGACAAGTCGGCCAACCAGGCCCGGCCCTACTACTACGTCGTGCAGGCCGCCGACCGCTCGCTCAACCGCTCGGCCAACTCCGCCCAGGTCTCCGCCACCCCGAGCGGCGCCGCGACGCTCGTCGCCCGCTACAACTTCGACGGCAACACCAACGACTCCGGACCCGCCGCCGCCAACCACGCCACCGTCAACGGCACCGCCACCTACAACGGCGCCCGCGTCGGGACCAACTCCTTCGTCTTCGACGGCTCCACCCGACACGTGAACCTGCCCTCGACGATCGCGAACTTCAACCAGCTCACCGTCGCCACCTGGGTTTACTGGAACGGCGGCGCCGCCTGGCAGCGCATCTTCGACTTCGGCAACGGCACCGACCAATACCTGTTCCTTTCGCCGGCCGCCTCCGGCGCGGGCCTCCGCTTCGCGATCAAGAACGGCGGCGCCGAGCAGGTGCTCAACGCCCCCGCCCTCGCCTCCGGCCAATGGGTCCACGTCGCCGTCACCCTCGGCGCGTCCAGCGCCCAGCTCTACGTCAACGGCTCCCAGGTCGCCACCTCGACCGGCATCACGATCAAGCCCTCCGACATCAAGCCCGCGGTGAACTACATCGGGAAATCGCAGTGGCCCGACCCGCTCTTCAACGGCCGCATCGACGACTTCCGCGTCTACAACCACGCCCTCACCGCCGCCGCCGTCGCCGAACTCGCCACCGGCGTTCCCTCCGGCACGTTCCGCCTGCAAAACCGCGCCAACGGCAAGTTCCTCGACAACTACGGAGCCACCACCGACGGAGCCTCCGTGCTCCAGCACGACGGCAGCGCCAGCCTTAACCAGAAGTGGGTCCTCTCCACCATCACCGGCGGCTACCGCAAGCTCCAGTGCGTCACCGGAGGCAAGTTCCTCGACACCCTCGGCAACACCGCCAACGGCTCGGTGATCGGCCAGTGGTCCAACGGCGCCAGCAACAACCAGCAGTGGACCTTCACCCACACCGACTCGGGCTATTACAAGGTGATCAACCGCGCCAACGGCAAATGCCTCGACACCGGCGGCTCCACCACGAACGGCACCGCCATGCAAAACTGGGCCAGCGGCGGCAGCCACAACCAGCAGTGGCGCCTGGTCGACTGACCCGCGCCCGCATCGTCCGCGGCATCCCAAGCCGCCTCCTCGCCGGTCCCCGCCCCGCCCCTCGCCGGGGCGGGGACTTTCCGTTCCCGGCCAAGAGATGCGGCGCCCGCGTGGCGTCCTCATAGCGCCGTCACCGCAACACCGTTCTTTCACCCGGCCGGCCCCGCGCCGCGTTTTCGCCCGCCTGCCGCCGCCCCGTTTCCCCACCCCCAAAAAATGAAACCCCCAACGATACCCCACCTCCAAGCGATCCGGATCTGGATCTGCTTTGCGGCCGCGTTTTGCGCGTCGGCCGTCTTCGCCCAGACGATCAACCTCTCCAGCGGCGTCCAAATCTACGCCACGCTGTCCAACACCACGGTCAACATGACCGGCGCCTGCGAACTGCAGGTCACGAGCCCGACCACCCCCTTGTCGGGCTGCACCATCAACCTGGATTCCCAGGACGCCTACCTGATCCTGCACGGCGTCAACCCCTCCGCCGTTCTCACGAACTACCTCGGCCAAGTCCGCGTCTCCGGCGCGGCCGCGGTGGCGGATAACAACTGCCGCGTCGTGCAGCACGGCGCGGCCGGCACGGTCGTCATCCCCCACCCGTCCGGCTTCCAGCCGCTCACCGTTTACAGCGGCCCGAACTTCACCGGCGCGTCGATGTCGCTCGGCCAGCACGTGTATTACCGGAGCGCCCTCGGTGCGATGTATGCCAACATCGGATCCTTCAAATTGAAACGCGGCTACACCGCGACCCTCGCGCAATACGAGAACGGCTCGGGCGTCAGCCGAAACTACGTCGCCCAGGACGGCGACGTCGAGGTCAGCCTCCTGCCCGCCAACCTCGACCACTCCGTGCGCTTCGTCTACGTGATGCCCTGGCGCTGGACCGCCAAGAAAGGCTCCTGCGACATCGCCCCCGCCGACGTCAACGCGACCTGGTGGTATAACTGGAACATCAGCGCGGTCTCCACCGCCGACCAGCAATATGTGGCCATCAAGCAGCAGCCCTATTGGCCGGGCCTCGATCAGGACTGGGCCTGGCGTGGCGTGAACCACCTCTCCGGTTTCAACGAACCCAACAACCCCGTCGAGGACGCCTACAAAAACCTGTCCCCCCAAGGCTCCGTGTCCGACGCCGTCGCGCGTTGGCCCGAGCTCCTGTCGACCGGCCTGCGCGTCGGCGCCCCCGCGGTGACCGACGGCGGCTACTCTTGGATCGTCGATTTCGTCAACCAGGCCGAGGCCGCCGGCCATCGCGTCGATTATCTGCCGATCCACTACTACCGCTCTTACAACGATAACAACAACCCCCAAGGCGCGGCCAACAACCTCTACAACTTCCTCAAGAGCGTCTACGACGCCACGAAGCGCCCGATCTGGGTGACCGAGTTCAACAACGGCGCCAACTGGACCACCGACGCCGACCCGACCTTCGAGCAAAACAAGAACGTCATCGAGGCGATGATCAACATGATGGACGGCACCCCCTGGATCGAGCGCTACTCCGTTTACAGCGCCGTCGAGGAGGTCCGCCAGGTCTACTACAACGCCGGCGGCCTCACCCCCATGGGCGTCATGTATCGCGACCACGTCTCCCCCCTCGCCTACCTCCAAGGCCTCCAGGACAACGGCGCCGGCGCCGGCGCCCAGCTCCGCTTCGAAGCCGACACGCTCGACGACTCCGGCCGCGGCAACAACGCCGTCGCCTCCGGAGCCCCCGCCTACGCCGCGGGCCACAACGGCCAGGCCCTCGTGTTCGACGGGGTGAACACCAAGGTCACCCTCCCGCCCAACGTCGCCAACAAGACCGCGTTCACCTTCGCCGCCTGGGTGAAATGGAACGGCGGCTCGAACTGGCAACGCATCTTCGACTTCGGCAACAGCACCACCCACTACATGTTCCTCACGCCCAGCTCGGGCGGCGGCACCCTCCGCTTCGCCATCAAAAACGGCGGCGGCGAACAAATCGTCGAGGCCCCCGCGCTCGCGCAAAATCAATGGCAGCACGTCGCCGTGACCCTCTCCGGCAACACCGCGCGCCTGTATGTGAACGGCGCCCAGGTGGCCGCGAACACCGCCATGTCCATCACCCCGGCCAGCTTCAGCCCGCGCATGAACTTCCTCGGCGACAGCCAGTTCGTCGCGGACCCGCTCTTCAGCGGCCAGATGGACGACGTCATCATCAAGGACCACGCCCTCTCCGCCACGCAGATCGCCGCGCTGCAAAGCGACACGCCCCCGCAGTTCGCCACCACCGTCATCGCCAAACCCGCCGCGACCAAGTTCCAGTCCTACTCCGACACGCTGGCCGGCGCCGCCACGGATGCCGACGCGGGCGACACGCTGACCTACGCCAAGGCGAGCGGCCCCGCCTGGCTCACCGTCGCCGCCAACGGCGCCCTCGGCGGCACCCCCGGCGCGGCCGACGGCGGCGCGAACTCGTTCACCGTCGTCGTCACCGACGCCGCGGGCATGAGCGCCTTCGCCACCCTGAACATCGCCGTCGACCCGGCGGACCTCGCCGCGAGCTACGCCTTCGAAAGCAACACCCTCTCTGACGTGAACGGCACGCACGCCACCGCGACCGGCGTCACCGCCTACGCCGTCGGCCAGAACGGCCTGGCCATCGACCTCGATGGCACGAGCACCTACCTCACCCTGCCCGCCGGCATCGCCAAGTCCGACGCCCTCACCGTCGCGACCTGGGTGAACCCCGACGTCATCAGCACCTGGGCGCGCATCTTCGACTTCGGCGCGAGCACCAGCGTGAACATGTTCCTCTGCCCCAGCAGCGGCGGCGGAACCCTCCGCTTCGCCATCAACAACGGCGGCGGCGAACAACAACTCAACGCCCCGGCCCTGAGCGCCGGCGTTTGGACGCACGTCGCCGTGACGCTCTCCGGCGGCACCGGCACGCTCTACGTTAACGGAACCGCGGTGGCCACCAACCCCGCGATGAGCGCCCTTCCCTCCAGCCTCGGCGCCACCACGCGAAACTACATCGGCAAATCCCAATGGCCCGATCCCTACTTCGACGGCCGGGTCGACGACTTCCGCGTCTACGACCGCGCGCTCGGCGCCTCGGAGATCGCCGCCCTGGCGTCCGGCGGCCCGACCTCGCCGCCCCCCGCGCCCACCGGCTTGTCCGCGACCGCGGGCGTCGGCCAGATCGCCCTCGGCTGGACCGCCTCCTCCGGCGCCACCAGCTATAACGTGAAGCGCTCCGCCGCGAGCGGCGGCCCCTACTCCGTCGTCGGCAACGTCATCACCACGAGCTTCACCGACTCCGGCCTCTCCGCCGGCGCGACCTACTACTACGTGGTGTCGGCCGTGAACACCATCGGCGAAAGCGCCAACTCCAACGAAGCCGGCGCCACCACGCCCACGCCGCCTCCCGCGCCTTGGACCGCCGCGGACATCGGCTCCGTCGGCGTGACCGGCGGCGCGGGCTACGGCGGCGGCGCCTACACCGTCTCCGGCTCCGGCGCCGACATCTGGGGCGCGGCCGACGCCTTCCAGTTCGTCTCGCAGACGCTCGCAGGCGACGGCGAGATCCGCGCCCGCGTGACCTCGCAGACCAACACCGACCCGTGGGCCAAGGCCGGCGTCATGATCCGCGACGGCTCCGCCCCCGGCGCGGTCAACGCCTTCGTCGCCGTCACCCCCGCCAACGGCTTCACGTTCCAGTGGCGCGCCTCCGCCTCCGGCTCCAGCAGCTCCGTCGCCGGCCCCGCCCTCAACGGCGCGCCGAACAACTGGGTGCGCCTCGTGCGCAGCGGCACGCTCGTCACCGCCTACGTCTCCGCCGACGGCGCCGCCTGGACCCAGGCCGGCTCCGCGACCTTGACCATGTCTTCCGGAGTCAGCGTCGGCCTCGCCGTCACCAGCCACAACAACGCGACCGCGAGCACCGCGACCTTCGACAACGTCGCGGTCACGCCCTATCCGTCGCCATGGCTCAGCGCCGACATCGGCGCCACCGGCCTCGTCGGCGCCACGGAATACTACGCCGGAGCCTACACCGTGAAGGGCGCGGGCTCCTTCGGCGGCGCCGCCGACGCGTTCCGCTACGTCTACCAGACGCTCAGCGCCGACGGCTCCATCACCGTCCGCGTGAGCACGCTGGGCAACACCGGCAACGCCGCCCGCGTCGGTATCATGATGCGTGATACGCTGGCCAACAACGCCCGCATGGCCGCCCTGTCCGTCACCGGCTCCGGCGCCTACAGGTGGCAGCGGCGCACGGCCACCGGCGGCTCCGTGAGCACGACCAACAGCGGCAGCGGCTCCGCCCCGAACATCTGGGTGCGCCTCGTGCGCAGCGGCAACACCGTCACCGCGTCGAAGAGCACCAACGGCACCTCCTGGACCACCATCGGCAGCGCCACCGTGACCATGGCGGGCAACTGCTACGTCGGCCTCGCCGTCGCCAGCGGCGGCACCACCACGCTCAACACCTCCATCATGGACAACGTCTCCGTAGTCCCTTGATCCCGGGCGAATAAGCCAACCCGCCCTCGCCCCCGGCTTCTCCCAAGAGGCCGGGGGCTTTTTTCTCCCCCACGCCCGCCCGCGCCGCCCTCCGGCCCCCGTCGGGCGTGGGGCTTGGACACCGCCTGGCCCAGCTACAACAACGTGCACCGCGGCGTCATCTACATGGGCGCCCAAAATACTTGGCGGGGTTTGCCGGCGAACGCCGTATACCTTGGAAACCCCCTCTTTCCGCCCTCCGCGCCCCCGGAGGCACGCGCACATGATCGACCCGTCGCCGAGAAGCGGCGCGACGGCTTTGCCCGGTCTATTTCCACCCGCCGGGCGCTTCACTCCGAGGCGCCCGGCGAGCGGTCTCGTCAGCACCCCCCAAAAAACATGACCCTCAAAAAAGAACGTTCCACCCCTCGCGCTCACGACGCCCGAGCCCGGCCCGCCGCCGCCTTCGCCCGAGCGGCACGAGCACTTCTCTCCCCGGGCTCTCTGGCCCTTCTCGCGGCGTTCGGCGCGCTGCCAGGCGTCGCCTCCGCTCAGGACCGCACGATCGTCTTCGGCGTCGCCGATACCGGCGTCTCCAAGCCGATCACCGAATGGGGCCTGGATACCGCCTGGGCCAGCTATGACAACATGCGTCGGGGTATCGTCTTCATGGGCGTCGACCAAGTGGACGTCGTGCGCGTAGCCTTCCGGACGGACGGTCAGCTGGTGAACGGCGAGCTGTCCGCCACCCACCTGGACATACTCACCAACCGCGTGAACATCGCGAACCTGGCCGGCGCGGGCAAACCCGTCACCATGACCATGGATGGCGGCGAGGGTGTGGATCCGTGGTATAAAAACGGCAGCGAAGTCATCCCGAGCCGTTGGGTGCTGCCGATGGAAGCCACCGTGCGCGCTCTCGCAGCCAAGGGCAAAACCGTCGTCTCCGCCGCGCCCTTCAACGAGCCCGACTACGGCTGGGGCCAGGGCACCGTCACCAACCTCTACGACATCCTCGGCCTGCTTCAGACCAGCGCCGAGTTCTCCGGCGTTCCCCTCGCCGGCCCGAGCACGCTCAGCTGCGACGCCGCCAACACCTGGTATAACCCGATCAAGAACCGCGTCACCGAGGGCACCACCCACCAACTCGCCGGCAGCTTCGACAACTACGTCAGCTTCTACCAAAACGTGCGCGCCAGCGGCGACCGCGCCGTGAACGAGGAGTTGCACAACGTCTGCGAGGCCATCGTCGGCGCGGAATACGGCCTGCAAACCGGCATCTGGTGGGGCTCCGCCGAACTCGCCCGCGGTAGCTTCGTAAACGCCTGCCAAGGCATGCGGCTCGGCTACGCCGAGCATCGCCCCAACTGGACCGCCGCCGCCGTCTATCGCGCGCCGAGCGGGGCCGTGCAGGCCTTTGTCGGCTCCTCGGAGCGCCAGGCGACGACCACCACCTACCGCTTCGTCTCCAAGGACCGCGACGTCTTCTTCGACGGCCATGGGCCCCAACGCGACTACACGGTGACCCAGCCCGGCGGCACCGGCTACCAAGTGAACCAACCCAATGCGGAAAAACTGGTCAACATCACCTGGGGCGCCGACGTGCAGCCCCCGATCAACGGCCGCTACATCCTCGTCAATCGCAACAGCAGCAAGGTCATGGAGGTCGCCGCCGCAGGCATCACAGATGGCGCGAACATCCAGCAAAACTCCTATACCGGAGCCACCCACCAGCAATGGGACATCGCCCCCATGGATTCGCGCAGCGGTGGCGATTACAGCTACTACACGATGAAAGCCGTCCACAGCGGCAAGGCGACCGACATCTACGGCTGGTCCCATGACGATGGCGGAGCCGTGCTGCAGTGGACCGCGCTCAACGGCCCCAACCAAGTCTGGTTCCTCGAATACGCCTCGGACGGCTGGTTCCGTATCCGCAGCCGCTGGAGCGGGAAATGTCTCGCCGTGTTAAACTCCTCCACCGCCGATGCCGCCAGTATCGTGCAATGGTCTGGCACCGGCGGGCTCAACCAGCAGTGGCGCCTCCTTCCCGTCGGCGCCGCGATCGAGTTCGTCGCACCCTCCGCGCCCACCGGCCTCGTCGCCACGGCGAACGCGGTCTACGTGAAATTGAACTGGACCGCCAGCACCGCGACCGATCTCGCCGGCTACAACGTCCTCCGCGCCGACACCTCCGGCGGGCCCTACTCGCTCGTCGCTCGCGGCCTGACCACGAACTCCTTCACCGACAAGTCGGCCAACCAGGCCCGGCCCTACTACTACGTCGTGCAGGCCGCCGACCGCTCGCTCAACCGCTCGGCCAACTCCGCCCAGGTCTCCGCCACCCCGAGCGGCGCCGCGACGCTCGTCGCCCGCTACAACTTCGACGGCAACACCAACGACTCCGGACCCGCCGCCGCCAACCACGCCACCGTCAACGGCACCGCCACCTACAACGGCGCCCGCGTCGGGACCAACTCCTTCGTCTTCGACGGCTCCACCCGACACGTGAACCTGCCCTCGACGATCGCGAACTTCAACCAGCTCACCGTCGCCACCTGGGTTTACTGGAACGGCGGCGCCGCCTGGCAGCGCATCTTCGACTTCGGCAACGGCACCGACCAATACCTGTTCCTTTCGCCGGCCGCCTCCGGCGCGGGCCTCCGCTTCGCGATCAAGAACGGCGGCGCCGAGCAGGTGCTCAACGCCCCCGCCCTCGCCTCCGGCCAATGGGTCCACGTCGCCGTCACCCTCGGCGCGTCCAGCGCCCAGCTCTACGTCAACGGCTCCCAGGTCGCCACCTCGACCGGCATCACGATCAAGCCCTCCGACATCAAGCCCGCGGTGAACTACATCGGGAAATCGCAGTGGCCCGACCCGCTCTTCAACGGCCGCATCGACGACTTCCGCGTCTACAACCACGCCCTCACCGCCGCCGCCGTCGCCGAACTCGCCACCGGCGTTCCCTCCGGCACGTTCCGCCTGCAAAACCGCGCCAACGGCAAGTTCCTCGACAACTACGGAGCCACCACCGACGGAGCCTCCGTGCTCCAGCACGACGGCAGCGCCAGCCTTAACCAGAAGTGGGTCCTCTCCACCATCACCGGCGGCTACCGCAAGCTCCAGTGCGTCACCGGAGGCAAGTTCCTCGACACCCTCGGCAACACCGCCAACGGCTCGGTGATCGGCCAGTGGTCCAACGGCGCCAGCAACAACCAGCAGTGGACCTTCACCCACACCGACTCGGGCTATTACAAGGTGATCAACCGCGCCAACGGCAAATGCCTCGACACCGGCGGCTCCACCACGAACGGCACCGCCATGCAAAACTGGGCCAGCGGCGGCAGCCACAACCAGCAGTGGCGCCTGGTCGACTGACCCGCGCCCGCATCGTCCGCGGCATCCCAAGCCGCCTCCTCGCCGGTCCCCGCCCCGCCCCTCGCCGGGGCGGGGACTTTCCGTTCCCGGCCAAGAGATGCGGCGCCCGCGTGGCGTCCTCATAGCGCCGTCACCGCAACACCGTTCTTTCACCCGGCCGGCCCCGCGCCGCGTTTTCGCCCGCCTGCCGCCGCCCCGTTTCCCCACCCCCAAAAAATGAAACCCCCAACGATACCCCACCTCCAAGCGATCCGGATCTGGATCTGCTTTGCGGCCGCGTTTTGCGCGTCGGCCGTCTTCGCCCAGACGATCAACCTCTCCAGCGGCGTCCAAATCTACGCCACGCTGTCCAACACCACGGTCAACATGACCGGCGCCTGCGAACTGCAGGTCACGAGCCCGACCACCCCCTTGTCGGGCTGCACCATCAACCTGGATTCCCAGGACGCCTACCTGATCCTGCACGGCGTCAACCCCTCCGCCGTTCTCACGAACTACCTCGGCCAAGTCCGCGTCTCCGGCGCGGCCGCGGTGGCGGATAACAACTGCCGCGTCGTGCAGCACGGCGCGGCCGGCACGGTCGTCATCCCCCACCCGTCCGGCTTCCAGCCGCTCACCGTTTACAGCGGCCCGAACTTCACCGGCGCGTCGATGTCGCTCGGCCAGCACGTGTATTACCGGAGCGCCCTCGGTGCGATGTATGCCAACATCGGATCCTTCAAATTGAAACGCGGCTACACCGCGACCCTCGCGCAATACGAGAACGGCTCGGGCGTCAGCCGAAACTACGTCGCCCAGGACGGCGACGTCGAGGTCAGCCTCCTGCCCGCCAACCTCGACCACTCCGTGCGCTTCGTCTACGTGATGCCCTGGCGCTGGACCGCCAAGAAAGGCTCCTGCGACATCGCCCCCGCCGACGTCAACGCGACCTGGTGGTATAACTGGAACATCAGCGCGGTCTCCACCGCCGACCAGCAATATGTGGCCATCAAGCAGCAGCCCTATTGGCCGGGCCTCGATCAGGACTGGGCCTGGCGTGGCGTGAACCACCTCTCCGGTTTCAACGAACCCAACAACCCCGTCGAGGACGCCTACAAAAACCTGTCCCCCCAAGGCTCCGTGTCCGACGCCGTCGCGCGTTGGCCCGAGCTCCTGTCGACCGGCCTGCGCGTCGGCGCCCCCGCGGTGACCGACGGCGGCTACTCTTGGATCGTCGATTTCGTCAACCAGGCCGAGGCCGCCGGCCATCGCGTCGATTATCTGCCGATCCACTACTACCGCTCTTACAACGATAACAACAACCCCCAAGGCGCGGCCAACAACCTCTACAACTTCCTCAAGAGCGTCTACGACGCCACGAAGCGCCCGATCTGGGTGACCGAGTTCAACAACGGCGCCAACTGGACCACCGACGCCGACCCGACCTTCGAGCAAAACAAGAACGTCATCGAGGCGATGATCAACATGATGGACGGCACCCCCTGGATCGAGCGCTACTCCGTTTACAGCGCCGTCGAGGAGGTCCGCCAGGTCTACTACAACGCCGGCGGCCTCACCCCCATGGGCGTCATGTATCGCGACCACGTCTCCCCCCTCGCCTACCTCCAAGGCCTCCAGGACAACGGCGCCGGCGCCGGCGCCCAGCTCCGCTTCGAAGCCGACACGCTCGACGACTCCGGCCGCGGCAACAACGCCGTCGCCTCCGGAGCCCCCGCCTACGCCGCGGGCCACAACGGCCAGGCCCTCGTGTTCGACGGGG
This sequence comes from uncultured Verrucomicrobiota bacterium, assembly GCA_946481225.1. The sequence goes on from CAMLNJ010000019.1 coordinate 10,849, forward strand.
TGAACACCAAGGTCACCCTCCCGCCCAACGTCGCCAACAAGACCGCGTTCACCTTCGCCGCCTGGGTGAAATGGAACGGCGGCTCGAACTGGCAACGCATCTTCGACTTCGGCAACAGCACCACCCACTACATGTTCCTCACGCCCAGCTCGGGCGGCGGCACCCTCCGCTTCGCCATCAAAAACGGCGGCGGCGAACAAATCGTCGAGGCCCCCGCGCTCGCGCAAAATCAATGGCAGCACGTCGCCGTGACCCTCTCCGGCAACACCGCGCGCCTGTATGTGAACGGCGCCCAGGTGGCCGCGAACACCGCCATGTCCATCACCCCGGCCAGCTTCAGCCCGCGCATGAACTTCCTCGGCGACAGCCAGTTCGTCGCGGACCCGCTCTTCAGCGGCCAGATGGACGACGTCATCATCAAGGACCACGCCCTCTCCGCCACGCAGATCGCCGCGCTGCAAAGCGACACGCCCCCGCAGTTCGCCACCACCGTCATCGCCAAACCCGCCGCGACCAAGTTCCAGTCCTACTCCGACACGCTGGCCGGCGCCGCCACGGATGCCGACGCGGGCGACACGCTGACCTACGCCAAGGCGAGCGGCCCCGCCTGGCTCACCGTCGCCGCCAACGGCGCCCTCGGCGGCACCCCCGGCGCGGCCGACGGCGGCGCGAACTCGTTCACCGTCGTCGTCACCGACGCCGCGGGCATGAGCGCCTTCGCCACCCTGAACATCGCCGTCGACCCGGCGGACCTCGCCGCGAGCTACGCCTTCGAAAGCAACACCCTCTCTGACGTGAACGGCACGCACGCCACCGCGACCGGCGTCACCGCCTACGCCGTCGGCCAGAACGGCCTGGCCATCGACCTCGATGGCACGAGCACCTACCTCACCCTGCCCGCCGGCATCGCCAAGTCCGACGCCCTCACCGTCGCGACCTGGGTGAACCCCGACGTCATCAGCACCTGGGCGCGCATCTTCGACTTCGGCGCGAGCACCAGCGTGAACATGTTCCTCTGCCCCAGCAGCGGCGGCGGAACCCTCCGCTTCGCCATCAACAACGGCGGCGGCGAACAACAACTCAACGCCCCGGCCCTGAGCGCCGGCGTTTGGACGCACGTCGCCGTGACGCTCTCCGGCGGCACCGGCACGCTCTACGTTAACGGAACCGCGGTGGCCACCAACCCCGCGATGAGCGCCCTTCCCTCCAGCCTCGGCGCCACCACGCGAAACTACATCGGCAAATCCCAATGGCCCGATCCCTACTTCGACGGCCGGGTCGACGACTTCCGCGTCTACGACCGCGCGCTCGGCGCCTCGGAGATCGCCGCCCTGGCGTCCGGCGGCCCGACCTCGCCGCCCCCCGCGCCCACCGGCTTGTCCGCGACCGCGGGCGTCGGCCAGATCGCCCTCGGCTGGACCGCCTCCTCCGGCGCCACCAGCTATAACGTGAAGCGCTCCGCCGCGAGCGGCGGCCCCTACTCCGTCGTCGGCAACGTCATCACCACGAGCTTCACCGACTCCGGCCTCTCCGCCGGCGCGACCTACTACTACGTGGTGTCGGCCGTGAACACCATCGGCGAAAGCGCCAACTCCAACGAAGCCGGCGCCACCACGCCCACGCCGCCTCCCGCGCCTTGGACCGCCGCGGACATCGGCTCCGTCGGCGTGACCGGCGGCGCGGGCTACGGCGGCGGCGCCTACACCGTCTCCGGCTCCGGCGCCGACATCTGGGGCGCGGCCGACGCCTTCCAGTTCGTCTCGCAGACGCTCGCAGGCGACGGCGAGATCCGCGCCCGCGTGACCTCGCAGACCAACACCGACCCGTGGGCCAAGGCCGGCGTCATGATCCGCGACGGCTCCGCCCCCGGCGCGGTCAACGCCTTCGTCGCCGTCACCCCCGCCAACGGCTTCACGTTCCAGTGGCGCGCCTCCGCCTCCGGCTCCAGCAGCTCCGTCGCCGGCCCCGCCCTCAACGGCGCGCCGAACAACTGGGTGCGCCTCGTGCGCAGCGGCACGCTCGTCACCGCCTACGTCTCCGCCGACGGCGCCGCCTGGACCCAGGCCGGCTCCGCGACCTTGACCATGTCTTCCGGAGTCAGCGTCGGCCTCGCCGTCACCAGCCACAACAACGCGACCGCGAGCACCGCGACCTTCGACAACGTCGCGGTCACGCCCTATCCGTCGCCATGGCTCAGCGCCGACATCGGCGCCACCGGCCTCGTCGGCGCCACGGAATACTACGCCGGAGCCTACACCGTGAAGGGCGCGGGCTCCTTCGGCGGCGCCGCCGACGCGTTCCGCTACGTCTACCAGACGCTCAGCGCCGACGGCTCCATCACCGTCCGCGTGAGCACGCTGGGCAACACCGGCAACGCCGCCCGCGTCGGTATCATGATGCGTGATACGCTGGCCAACAACGCCCGCATGGCCGCCCTGTCCGTCACCGGCTCCGGCGCCTACAGGTGGCAGCGGCGCACGGCCACCGGCGGCTCCGTGAGCACGACCAACAGCGGCAGCGGCTCCGCCCCGAACATCTGGGTGCGCCTCGTGCGCAGCGGCAACACCGTCACCGCGTCGAAGAGCACCAACGGCACCTCCTGGACCACCATCGGCAGCGCCACCGTGACCATGGCGGGCAACTGCTACGTCGGCCTCGCCGTCGCCAGCGGCGGCACCACCACGCTCAACACCTCCATCATGGACAACGTCTCCGTAGTCCCTTGATCCCGGGCGAATAAGCCAACCCGCCCTCGCCCCCGGCTTCTCCCAAGAGGCCGGGGGCTTTTTTCTCCCCCACGCCCGCCCGCGCCGCCCTCCGGCCCCCGTCGGGCGTGGGGCTTGGACACCGCCTGGCCCAGCTACAACAACGTGCACCGCGGCGTCATCTACATGGGCGCCCAAAATACTTGGCGGGGTTTGCCGGCGAACGCCGTATACCTTGGAAACCCCCTCTTTCCGCCCTCCGCGCCCCCGGAGGCACGCGCACATGATCGACCCGTCGCCGAGAAGCGGCGCGACGGCTTTGCCCGGTCTATTTCCACCCGCCGGGCGCTTCACTCCGAGGCGCCCGGCGAGCGGTCTCGTCAGCACCCCCCAAAAAACATGACCCTCAAAAAAGAACGTTCCACCCCTCGCGCTCACGACGCCCGAGCCCGGCCCGCCGCCGCCTTCGCCCGAGCGGCACGAGCACTTCTCTCCCCGGGCTCTCTGGCCCTTCTCGCGGCGTTCGGCGCGCTGCCAGGCGTCGCCTCCGCTCAGGACCGCACGATCGTCTTCGGCGTCGCCGATACCGGCGTCTCCAAGCCGATCACCGAATGGGGCCTGGATACCGCCTGGGCCAGCTATGACAACATGCGTCGGGGTATCGTCTTCATGGGCGTCGACCAAGTGGACGTCGTGCGCGTAGCCTTCCGGACGGACGGTCAGCTGGTGAACGGCGAGCTGTCCGCCACCCACCTGGACATACTCACCAACCGCGTGAACATCGCGAACCTGGCCGGCGCGGGCAAACCCGTCACCATGACCATGGATGGCGGCGAGGGTGTGGATCCGTGGTATAAAAACGGCAGCGAAGTCATCCCGAGCCGTTGGGTGCTGCCGATGGAAGCCACCGTGCGCGCTCTCGCAGCCAAGGGCAAAACCGTCGTCTCCGCCGCGCCCTTCAACGAGCCCGACTACGGCTGGGGCCAGGGCACCGTCACCAACCTCTACGACATCCTCGGCCTGCTTCAGACCAGCGCCGAGTTCTCCGGCGTTCCCCTCGCCGGCCCGAGCACGCTCAGCTGCGACGCCGCCAACACCTGGTATAACCCGATCAAGAACCGCGTCACCGAGGGCACCACCCACCAACTCGCCGGCAGCTTCGACAACTACGTCAGCTTCTACCAAAACGTGCGCGCCAGCG
>CAMLNJ010000020.1 GCA_946481225.1 uncultured Verrucomicrobiota bacterium
ACTTCCGCTTCCGCGTGCTTCCGCCGGCCTGAGCGATGACATGATCGAGAAGGTGGCATCGATACCCGGCCCGTCCCGCCCACTCCGATGCCCGAAACACTCTCGATTCGCAGCCTGGCCGCCCGCCTGAACCTGTCGCGCGCCACCGTCTCGGAAGCCTTGCGCGGCAGCCCCCGGGTGAAGGAGTCCACCCGCCGCCGCGTGATCGACGAGGCCGGAACCCTCGGCTATCGGCTCGACCCGGTCGCGAGCGAGTTGATGGCGGAGATGCGCCGCTCGCGCTCGAACGCGTTTCGCGGCTCGATCGCGCTCGTGACATCCGACGAGGAGCCGCGCCTCTCGCCGACGGCGCGCCGCCGCCATGCGCTTTTGCGCCAAGGAGCCGAGGAGCGCGCGCGCGAACTCGGATTCAAACTCGATCCCATCTCGGTCAACGGGGAAGGCAGGGCGCGTTTGCCGGGCGTGCTTCGGGCGCGCGGCGTGGTAGGGACGTTCCTTTTGCCCTCCGAGGGTTGCGGCGAAGAACAACGCGCTATGTTTGGCGACGCGGACATTCCCGTCGTGCATGCGGACGCGCCCGAGGAAGGCGCGGAGCACGTCGACGCCGTGGCGCCCGACTATCGGCAGGCGCTGATCCTGGCGTGCCGCCGGCTCGCGGCGCAGGAACGCCTTCGCCCCGGCATCGTGCTGAGCGGCGAATCCGACGCGGCCGTCAATCTCCGCTGGCTCGCCGCATGGGAATCAATGAGGCATTCCATGCCGAGGGGACGGGAGCTCCCCGCGCCTCTGCATTTGGAAAGCCGGCTCGTCCCGGGAGCGGCCGTGGCGCAGTGGAAACGCGAACACGCGGTCGACGTCCTGCTCGTTCCCGAGACGCTTCCACCCGGGGTCGCCGGGCCGTTCTGCGCGTTGGATCTGCTGGCGAGTCCGGTCGCGTCGACGGGGCTCGACCTACGCTGGACCGAGATCGGCTCCCGCGCGATGGAGCTGCTGGTGCGCGGCCACTTCGACCGGCAGCGCGGCATTCAGTCCGCGCCCGCGCTCCATTCGATCCCGGCGCGCTGGCGCGCGAGCGAGATGACGGACGAGCCGGAGCGCGTTCCCCCGGCCCGAAGCGGATGCGCCGCCACCGGCGACGTAGAGTCGCTGCGCGACTCGCAGGCTGCTGGAAAAGGACCTGGGTTTGAACCTAGTTTGAGGTAGCCGGCGTCTCGAAAGGAGATTTTGGCAGCTCAAGATCACGACCTGTAGCCCAGACCGTTGGTCTGGCTGTCTGATTGTAGGCCAGACCGCCGGTCTGGCAGCCCGACCAGCGGTCGGGCCTACATCATTCGAATGCGAAATGGCGTCAGCCCTTCTTCTGCACGCGGAACTCCCGGTGCCCGGATTTTTGCAGACTGCCGAGTCGGGTCACAATCACGGCGGCCTCGTCGAATTTGTCGCCTTCGAGCGCGGACTTCAGGTTGTCGAGCTCGGCGATGAAGTCCTTCATCTTGGCCTGATAATCGGCGATGAACTTCGCGCGATCGGCCTCGGGGATCTTTTCCGCCTTGGACGGGATCAGCTCCGTCGATTCCTCGGAGACCTTGCGAAGCTTGCCGACCAGCTCGAGCGAGGAGGCCTTGGCGGAGGCGTCCGAGATCTGGCGGCGCAGCTTTCGGAACGCGTTGTTCATGTCCTCCATCTTGTGGTCCAGTTCGGTCTCCTCCTTGACGGCGGAAGCCGAAGCGGGCGCGGGCTGGGCGTGAATGGGAAACGAAAGGGACGAGAAGACGAACGTGGCGAGCAGAAGGGAGGTGCGCATGGACAGGCTATCGAAAAGACGCCGAAGCGAAGCTCAAGTTTCGAGCCACGACGGGCGTCGATCCGAGCTCCCGCGCGCGCGCCGGGCCAAAGGAAACGCTCCCCCGGTAACGCGAGTCGCGCGGGGGGCGTCTCCAGGCGCATGCACACTTCTTCCTACGCCGCGCCCAAACGCCCCGCCCGTTCGGCGCTCTCCCTGATTGTCCTTCTCGTGGGTTTGGTCTTCGCGGCCGCGCGCGCCGACGCCTCGCTCGTCACGCGGGATTGGGACGTGGACGGCGCGAAACGGGAGGCGCTGATCTGGATCCCTCCGCGCGAAGCGGGCGACGCCCCCGCCGCGCTCGTTTTCGCCTTCCATGGACATGGCGGCAACATGCGCCACTCCGCCCGAAGCTTCGCCCTCCACGAGGCGTGGCCGGAGGCGATCATCGTCTACCCGCAGGGGCTCGCCACCCCCACCCCGCTCGTCGACACCGAAGGCAAACGCAGCGGCTGGCAAATCTCGCCCGGCGCCCAAGACGACCGCGACGTGAAGTTCGTCGACGCGATGCTCGAATCCCTGCGCACGGAGCATGCGATCGACGCGAAACGCATCTACGCCATGGGGCACTCCAACGGCGGCGCCTTCACCTATCTGCTCTGGTCGCAACGCCCGGAGGTCTTCGCCGCCTATGCTCCCGTCGCCGCCACGCCGGGCCGCGGAGGCCGTCCCGGAAAGCCGGCCCCCGCCATCCACATCGCCGGCCGGAAAGACGACTTGGTGAAGTTCGCCTGGCAGGAGGAAACGATCCGCTTCGTCCGCCGCCTCAACGTGTGCGAGGAAGGCGCCGCCTGGGAGGCCGACGCGCGTTGCCTCCTTTATCCATCGGCCAAAGCCGCGCCGCTCGTCGCGTGGATCCACCCGGGCGGGCACGTTTACCCCGGCGAGGCCTCCGCGCTGATCGTGAAGTTCTTCCAGACCCACGCCCGGCCCCGAGCCAACACCGATACGTGACGCTTCGGTTCTGTTGCGGCCGCGTCCCGCCTCCCGCCTACTCGTAGCGCAACGCCTCGATGGGATCGAGTTTCGCGGCCTGGATCGCGGGGTAGATGCCAGCCATCACGCCGGCGGTCACGCTGAACGCGAAGCCGACAAAAAACGCCGAGGGGGCGAGCAGCGGCGCGCTCCCCGGCGGCAGGACCATGGCCAGAATCTTGATCAGGCCGACCGCCACGCCGACGCCGGCCGCGCCGCCGAGCAGGCTCAGGGTCACGGCCTCGGCCACGAACTGACTGAAGATGTTGAAGGGCGTCGCGCCGACCGCCTTGCGGATGCCGATCTCGCGCACGCGCTCGTTGATCGAGGCGAGCATGAGATTCATGATGCCGATGCCGCTCACCAGCAGCGACACGCCGGCGATGGCGCTGCCGCCGACCACGAAGCTCGCCTTGGTGCTGGCGAAGCTCGCGAGCTGCTCCTCGTTGGTCTTCACGTCGAAATCGATGATGCCGCGATGCCCCTGCGCGAGGACGTTGGAGGCCGAGTCGAGGGTTTCGCGCAGCTTCGAGACGTCGGGCGCCTTAAAGTTTATCCAAGACAGCCGATCCGACCGCTGCACCTTCGCCGCCATCGTCGTCACCGGGATGAAGGCGATGTCGTTTTTCCAATCGAGCGTGTTGAAGTCCCCCCACATGCGCTCGTAATGCTTCAGCACGCCGATGACGCGAAAGGGCTGGCCGTTGATGTCGACGAAGCTGCCCAGCGGATCCTCGCCGGGGCCGAAAAGCGATTTCTTCAGCGCGCCGCCGATGATGATGACGTCGGCGTGGTCGTGAAAATCCAGGTCCGAAAACATCCGGCCGGACGCGAGCTCGTAACGATTGATCTCGAAGATGGCGTTGGTGACGCCCTGCACGCGGGCGCCGCGCCAGCCGCCGTTGTGGCTGCGCCCGCCCCGGGACAGGCGCGGACGGGAGGCGTCGATCTCGGGCGAGATCACCGCGAGATCCGGCACGAGCGCGCCGAGCGCCCGCGCGTCCGCGAGCGTGAAGCCGCGCGAGACGGAGGCGAGCGGCGCCTGGCGATCGCGCGGCGCGCGCGGCGAACCTCCGATCTTTTCCACCCCGCCTTGCTCCTGGAGCGACACCTCCCAGCCCTTGAAAAAGCCTTCCATGAACCCGGTCGTCAGCACCATCGAGGCGACGCCGAGCATCACGCAGCAGATCGTGAGCAGCGACCGAAGCTTGTGGCCCCAGATCTCGACGAGGCCGTTGACCACGCCGGAAAGCAGACGTTTCACGAGGCGCCTCCTTTTTCCGACACGGGCGGGACGCCCGTGCCACGTGGCATGGGCGTCCCGCCCATGATCCGGAGAATCGCGTTCACGACGCGCCTCCTTCCCGCACGCGGCCGTCGAGCACGTGCAACTGCCGGCGGAAATGCGAGGCGATCTCGGGCGAATGCGTCACGACGATGATCGTCCGGCCAAGGCGATTGAGCTCCTTGAAGAGGTCCAGGATCGCGGCGGCGGTCTTGGTGTCGAGGTTGCCGGTCGGTTCGTCGGCGAGAAGGATGCGCGGCTCGTTGACGAGCGCGCGGGCGATGGCGACGCGCTGGCGCTGGCCGCCGGAAAGCTCGCCGGGGCGGTGGTGCGCGCGGTGCGTCATGTCGACGAGAGCGAGAGCCCGATCGATGCGCGCCTCGGCGTCGGCCGGCGGCGAGCCGTGATACGAAAGCGGCAGCGCGACGTTCGCGCGCACGGTGAGGCGCGGGAGGAGGTTGAAGGCTTGGAAAACGAACCCGATCTTTTCGGCCCGTATGTGCGCCCGCTGGCGCTCCGTGATCGCCGCCACGGGACGGCCCTCGAAGAGGATCTCGCCGGAGGTCGGCGAGTCGAGAAAACCGAGCAGGTGCATGAGCGTCGACTTGCCCGAGCCGGAGGGCCCGAGGATGGCGACGGCCTCGCCCTCGTGCAGGGTGAAGGAGGCGTCGACGAGCGCGTCGACCACGGTGTCGCCCATCGGGTAGCGTTTGCCGACGCGATCCAGGCGAAGGACTTCGGAGCCGAGGGCCATGGTGCGGCTCACTTGTCCTGGCCGAACTTCACGCCGGGCGGGCGCTGCCGGGAGACCTCGGCGGTCTCGGCTAGGCCGGACTTGATCTCGACGTGCAGGCTGTCGCGCACGCCAAGCTCCACCTCGGTCTTCACCGGCTCGGCCTTCGCGTCGGCCGCGCGCACGAAGACGAACCAGTCGCCGGTCTCGTGGTCGTTGAAAACCAGGTTGTGCTCGATCGAAAGCGCGTCCTTGACCGTGGCGGTGGCGATGTGGACGCGCGCCGTCATGCCGGGGCGCACGCGCGAGTGCGATTGCTCGATCTCGATCTGGAGCGGGAAGTCCCGCGAGGAGGAGCCGCCGCCCTGGCCGGCGCCGGCGGACGAGCCGCCGTTGGCGGACTTGCCGGCGGCGGGGGCGATGAAGGTGATCTTACCGGCGGCCTTGGCCTCGGGCACCGACTCGAAGGTGATCTCGACCGGCATGCCTGTCTCGAGCACGGCGACGTCGATCTCGTTGATCGCGGCCTCGACACGGAGGCGCGAAAGGTCGGCGAGTTCGAGCAGGGTCGCGCCCTCGCGTCCGGAATCGGCTCCGGTGACGATCATGCCGGGCCGGGCGGCGAGGCTGAGCACGCGCCCCGCGTAGGGCGCGGAGATGACGCTCTTGGAGAGCGAGTTTTCCAAGAGGCGAACGCGCGCCTCCTGCGAGGCGGTGTCGTTTTGCGCGAGGCGGAAGGCGATCTCGGCCTCCTTGCGCTCCTTCTCGGTCACGAGCGCGCGTTGGGCGAGGGTTTGCAGGCGCTTGTATTCCAGCTCGGCTCGCTCCGCCCGGAGGCGGGCGCCGGTGACGCCCAGGCGCGCCTCGTCGAGCTGCACTTGCAGGCTGCTCTGATCGAGCTCGATGAGAGACTGCCCGGCGCCCACCTCGTCGCCGGCCTGCACGAGCACGCGCGCGATGCGGCCGCTGACCTCGGAACGGATTTCCGTGGAGAGGATCGGCGTGATCGTGCCGTTGATGACGACCGTCTGCTTGAGATCGCGACGGGCAGGCTTGGCGTAGGTGTAATCGACAGATTTCGCGTCGGAAGCGGCGCGCGTCCGGACCACCCAGAGGATGCAAAGCGCTAGCAAGCCAAGGGCGGCGAAGATCCAGAGCAGGCGTTTCATGGGGACGAAAGGTGCGAGCAATGCACGCGCCTGCGGGCCCCGCAAGGAATCTACCCGGAAAATGCCCGGGAAGAACGTCGGCTTCATGGTCTCGTTAGGCCGTGTCTCGTAAACAACTCGGTCCGGCGGAGGCGGGAAACCTCGACCGGCCAAGACGCGAAAGGCGGAGGTGGGCCGGAGGCCCATGCCGCCTTTCGCGACGCAGGCCCGGCGCGGTTTCCTGCGCTCCCGGTAGGGCACGGGCGACGGGCTGACTTATTTACAAGACACGATCTAAGCTCGTTCCTTGTCGCGTTGTCGTTTTCTCCAATCCGCGAATCGCCGCATCTGCTCGGCTGCGTCCAAATGCTTCGCGATCGGATCCGCCTCGAGAAATTCCCTGAAGGAGGGTCCGTCCGGCTCCTTGGATTGAGCGGCCCGCATGGCTCCGCCACCTCGCGTGCTTTTGCCCGTCAGCCTTCGTTCGGCATCCGTCCGCGTGATGGCGAAATAGATCACATACGCCCACGACAGGACGCCATGTAGCACGGCCCACAAAATGGAGCGGTTGCGCTGCCAGGAACAGACGACGGCCAGGCTCGCGCCAAGCGAGACGCCTGCATTGATGGTGATGTGCGACATTTGTTAACGCCCCGGCCCCGGCTTGGGTTTCACAAGGTCACGCCGCGAGGTGGTGGTTGACCGAGTCGAGGAGCGCCTCCCAGGAGGCCTCGATGATGTTGTCGCTCACGCCGACCGTGCCCCAGACGCGATTGCCGAAGCCGCTCTCGATGAGCACGCGGGTGCGGGCGTTGGCGCCGTTGCGGCCGTCGAGGATGCGGACCTTGTAGTCGCGCAGCTCGATGTCGCGAATCTGTGGATACGCCGGCTCGAGGGCGAGGCGCAGGGCCTTGTCGAGCGCGCCGACGGGACCGGTGCATTCCGCGACGGTGTGGCGGGGCTCGCCGTTGACGGAAAGTTTCACGGTCGCCTCGGCGACGAGCCGGCCGTCCGGGCCTCGCTCGACGATCACGCGGTAGCTCTCGATCTCGAAGAAGCTCCGCGCCTTGCCGAGCGTGCGGGCGATGAGGAGGGCGAGGGAGGCGTCGGCGGCCTCGAATTCGTAGCCGCGGAACTCGAGGTCCTTGAGCTGCTCGATGAGCGACTTCATCTCGGGAGCCTTTTCGTCGAGCTCGAAGCCGAGCTCCTTGGCCTTCATCGCGACGGAGCTGCGGCCGGCCATGTCGGAGACGAGCACCCGGGTGCGGTTGCCGACCAGGCCGGGATCGATGTGCTCGTAGGACGATTTCACCTTTTGCGCGGCGTTGGCGTGGAGGCCGCCCTTGTGCGCGAAGGCGCTGAGGCCGACGTAAGGCGCCTTGGTGTCGGGCTTGATGTTGGCGAGCTCGTCGAAGGTGAGGGAGAGCTCGCGCAACCCGGCGAGGTTTTCCGCGCAGCGGGCGGTCTTGCCCATCTTGAGGAACAGGCTGGGCAGGATGGTAAAGAGGTTGGCGTTGCCGGTGCGCTCGCCGTAGCCGTTGGCCGTGCCCTGCACGAGGGTGGCCCCGGCGGCGACGCCCGCGAGGGAGAGCGCGACGCCCAGGCCCGAATCGTTGTGCGTGTGGACGCCGACCTTGTCGGAGCCGAACTCGGCCACGACCTTGGCGACGATGGCCTTGAAGTCGTCGACAAGCGTGCCGCCGTTGGTGTCGCAAAGGGTGAGGTTGCTCGCGCCGCCCTTGATCGCGGCGCGAAGGGTCTGGAGCGCGTAGTCGGGGTCGGACTTGTAGCCGTCGAAAAAGTGCTCGGCGTCGTAGACGACCTCGCGGCCCTGAGAGGTGACGTAGCGGATGGAATCCTCGATCATGGCGAGGTTTTCCTCGAGCGTGGTGCGCAGGATCTCGGTGACGTGGAGAGTCCAGGTCTTGCCGACGAGGGTGAGCACGGGCGTCTCGGCCTCGAGCAGGGTCTTCAGTTGCGCGTCCTCCTCGGCGCGGATGCCGGCGCGGCGGGTGGAGCCGAACGCGGCGAGCCTGGCGTGCTTGAGCTTCAGCTTTTTCGCCTCGGCGAAGAAGGTGATGTCGCGGGGATTGGAACCGGGGAAGCCGCCCTCGATATAGTCGACCCCAAAGGCGTCGAGCTTCTGCGCGATCAGGAGTTTGTCCGTCACGGAGAAGCTGATCCCCTCGCCCTGCGTGCCATCGCGGAGGGTGGTGTCGTAGATCTTAACGGCGGTGCTCATGGTGGTGGAAATTGGAGAAAACGGGCGGACGGACAGTTTGCGGAAAGGTGGACGGTGAGGAGGATACGAACGGGTTAAAACGAAAAACCCCGGGCATTTCGGCCCGGGGTCTTCGGAAAATCGGAGGCGTGCGGTTCGCGTTTACGCCAAGATCCCCGGCCCGGGGGGGCAGGTAATAATAATGGCGGCGATAATGAGGACGCGCTTCACGGAGACCATGGCTAGCGAGGGTCCCGTCGCGCTGTCGAGGGTGTTTTCAGTCCGGACAGTCCGCGTCGGCCTTAGGATGTCTTTCCTTCGGGAGGTTTACTGTAAATGTGTTCCCTACTTTTGGCGTCTCGTGAAAGGTGCCAGAGAAGCTATCACCCCGGATTCCCCTTTTCTTCCCCCATGCACGCACCCGCCCCGACCGACACGCCCGACCAAACCCACTCCCACGACGCGCAGGGTCGCAAGATCTGGAAGGTCGGCACCCTCACCTACACCGCCGCCGGGCTATTCGTCCTTTTCTGCCTGCTGCTTTGGGGCGACTTCGCGTGGAGCATGAAAGAGCGCGCCATCCAGCCGATGTCGCAGATGCTGTTCAAGCAGTTCAAAGCCAGCGACCTGGTCCTGGGCCTGATGGTCACCTCGCTCCCGGCCGCGCTTGGCATGTTGCTCGGGCCCATCATCAGCGTCCGCTCCGACAACCACCGCGGGCGCTGGGGCCGCCGCATCCCCTACCTGCTGATACCCACGCCCATCGCCGCCGCCGCCATGGTCGGCATGGGCTACACGCCCGAGCTCGCCAACCTCTTTGCCGGCCTGCTCGGCGACAAGGCGCCCGATGTGTTCATGTGCCGCCTGATCGTGTTCGGCGCCCTCTGGACCTTCTTCGAGATCTTCACCGTCATTGCCAACGCGGTCTTCGTCGGCCTCATCAACGACGTGGTCCCGCAGGCGATGATCGGCCGCTTCTTCGGCCTGTTCCGCATCGTCAGCCTCGGCGCTGGAATGATTTTCAACAAGTTCCTCATCGGACACGCGGAGGAATACTACAAAATCATCTTCCTCGCCCTCGGCGCGCTCTACGGGGTCGGCTTCACCCTGATGTGCCTCCTGGTCAAGGAGGGCGATTACCCGCCCCCCGCGCCCAAGACGGACGGCGTCTTTGTCGACCGCGTCGCCGCGCCCATCAAGGCCTACTTCCGCGAATGCGCGGCGCATCCCTTCTACCTCTGGATCTTCCTCGCCGCCATGGTCGGAAACGCCGCCTTCCTCCCGATCAACTCCTTCGACGTGCCCTACGTGAAAAGCATCGGCATGAGCATGGAACGCTTCGGCGAGCTCCGCTACTTCACCTATGGGATCTCGATCTGCCTCGCCTTCGGCATCGGCTGGATGGCAGACAAGTTCCACCCCATCCGGCTCGGCCTCTTCTCGCTCGCGTGCTACTCGGTCATCGCCCTCTGGGCCGGCCTCATCGCCCACGACGTGCGCAGCTTCGAGATCGCCTACGTCGCCCACGGCGTGATCTCCGGCATCTTCTTCACCGGCACCGCCTCGCTCTTCCCCCGTCTCTTCCCGCGCGCCAAGTTCGCCCAGTTCGCCTCCGCCGCCGGCATCATCCTCGCCTTCGGCTTCATCGGCGTGCCCCCCGTGGTGGGCCGCATCCTCGACCTCACCCACCACGCCTACCACTACACCTTCGTCATCGCCGGCATCGTCGCGGGGGCCGGCGCGCTCATCTTCGCCTGCCTCTACCGCCAATTCGCCGCGCTCGGCGGCATGAAGAGCTACAACCCGCCAAGCTGACGACCCGCCCGCGGGCCGCGCCGCGCATTCCGCCCCGCTTCTCGCTTTACCGCCCCTCCCACGGTGGGCAAAACGCAGCCCACCGTGCCCGCCCAAGCCCAAGCCACCCCCCTCGTTTCCCAGGCCGAGATCGGCCGCGCCCTGGATCGCCTCGCCGCCGAGATCGCCGCGCGTTACCCGGCCGACCCGGCCCGCCGCCTCGTCGTGCTCGGCATCGCGAACGGCGGCGTCCACGTCGTCACGCGCCTCCAGCTGCTCCTGCGCAAGCACTACCCGGAAAACGCGCGCCCACGCACCGGCATCATCGACATCTCCTTCCACCGCGACGACATCGGTCGCAACCCGATCCCGAAGGAGTTCACGCCGACGGTCATTCCCATCGACGTCACCGGAGCCACCGTCGTCCTCGTCGACGACGTCCTCCAATCCGGCCGCACCGTGAAGGCCGCCCTCGACGAGCTCTTCGACCACGGCCGCCCCGCCAAGGTCGAGCTCGCCGTCCTCGTCGACCGCGGCGGCCGCACCCTGCCCGTCGCCGCCGACTACACCGGCCTCGTCGTGGACGCCGCCCCCGAGGAAAAAGTCACCGTCGTCCTCCACGCCACCGACCCGCGCCACGACGCCGTCACCGTCGCCCGCCCCGCCAAATAACAGAACGCGCCCCCTCCGCACCCCGCCCGCGCCATTCGTCATTAGGCATTAGTCATTCGTCCTTTTCCCAATGTCCTGGAACCGCCGCCACCTCCTCACGCTCGAGGAACTCTCCCTCGCCGAGATCGAGCAGATCCACACCGTCGCCACCGCCTTCAAGAAGGTGCTCAAGCGCTCGGTCAAAAAAATCCCCGCCCTGCGCGGCAAGACCATCGTCAACCTCTTCCTCGAGCCCAGCACGCGCACCCGCATGGCCTTCGACATGGCCGCCAAGCGCCTCAGCGCCGACGTCATCTCCTTCGACGCCGCCAGCTCCTCCACCACCAAAGGCGAGACCCTCCGCGACACCGCCGAAAACATCGCCGCCCTCGGCGCCGACATGATCGTCATCCGGCACTCCTGCGCCGGCTCCCCCCTCTACCTCTCCAAGATCCTCGGCATCCCCGTCATCAACGCCGGCGACGGCTCGCACGAGCACCCCACCCAGGGCCTCCTCGACACCTTCACCATGCGCGAGCGCCTCGGCGACCTGAAGGGCCGCCGCGTCGTCATCCTCGGGGACATCCTCTTCAGCCGCGTCGCCCGCTCCAACATCCACGCCTTGGTCAAATTCGGCGCCAAGGTCACCCTCTGCGGCCCCTCCACCCTCGTCCCGCCCAGCCTCGAAAGCCTCGGCGTCGCCGTCTCGCACGACCTCCGCTCCGCCCTCGCCGACGCCGAGGTTGTCATGCTTCTTCGGATACAGCACGAGCGCCAGACGCAGACCATGTTCCCCAGCCTCGGCGAATACACCTCGATGTTCGGCCTCAACCAGACCCGCGCCAGCTGGCTGCACCCGGAGGCGATCATCATGCACCCCGGCCCGATCAACCGCGGCGTCGAGATCGACAGCTCCCTCGCCGACGGCGAGCGCAGCGTGATCCTCGACCAGGTCACCAACGGCATCGCCGTCCGCATGGCCTGCCTCTACCTCTGCGCCGGCGGCGCACCCGGCTCCGTCGTCCCCGTCGACTGATCCTCCCGCCCGCTCTCATCCACGCGCGCCTCCGGGCGCGCCGCACCCGACCTTGGACTTTCGACCTTCCGACCTTCGACCGATCTCCCGCCCGATGCCTCTCCTCCACATCCAAAACGCCCGCGTCATCGACCCCGCCTCCAAGCGCGACGCCTCCGGCGAACTCTTCATCCGCGACGGCGTCTTCGTCGCCCGCCCCTCCGCCGCCGACCTCAAGAAGGCCCGAAAAGTCGACGCCTCCGGCCTCGTCGCCGCCCCCGGCCTCGTCGACATCCACGTCCACCTCCGCGAGCCCGGCCAGACCCACAAGGAGACCATCGAGACCGGCACGCGCGCCGCCGCCGCCGGCGGTTTCACCAGCGTCGTCTGCATGCCCAACACCGCGCCCGTCGCGGACAACGCCGGCACCATCCAGCTCATCAAAGACTCCGCCGCCCGCTCCGCCTGCGTCCACGTCTACCCCACCGGCTGCATCACCGTGGGCATGAAGGGCCAGAGCCTAGCCCCCATCGGCTCCCTCAAGCGCGCCGGCGTCATCGCCATCACCGACGACGGCGACTGCGTCCAAAGCAACGAGCTCATGCGCCGCGCCTGCGAATACGCGAAGATGTTCGACCTCCCGATCATGGACCACTGCCAGGACCACTCCATGACCGTCGGCGCCGTCATGAACGAAGGGAAGATGTCCGTGAAACTCGGCCTCAAGGGCTGGCCCAACGCCGCCGAGGACCTCATCGTCGCGCGCAACTGCATCCTCTCCGAATACACCGGCGCGCACATCCACATGCAGCACGTCTCGTCCCGCGCCTCGGTCGACATCCTCCGTCGCGCCAAGGCCCGCGGCGTCAAGGTCACCGGCGAAGGCACCCCGCACCACATCGCCCTCACCGACGACTGCGTCGCCACTTACGACACGCACTTCAAGATGAACCCGCCCCTCCGCACCGAGGAGGACCGCCTCGCCGTCATCGCGGGGCTGAAGGACGGCACGCTCGACATCCTCGCCACCGACCACGCCCCGCACACGCCGGACGAAAAGGACCGCGAATTCGACCTCGCGCCCAACGGCATCCTCGGCCTCGAGACCGCCCTCGCCATCACGCTCGAAATCCTCGTCCGGAAAAACAAATTCAAGCTCGCGACCGTCGTCGACCTCTGGACCCGCAAACCCGCCGAGCTCCTCGGCCTCCCCGCCGGCACCCTCGCCGAAGGCGCGCCCGCCGACCTCGTGCTTTTCGACCCCGACGCCGAGTGGATCTACGACGCAAAAAAAGGCTTCTCCAAGTCCGCCAACTCCCCTTGGAGCGGCCAAAAACTCCGCGGCCAGGTAAAGGCCACCTACGTCTCCGGCCGCCTCGTCTACGACGGCAAAAAAATCGTCGCGAAATAGACGCCCGCAACGCCTCCGCCCCCGCCGCCCCGTAGCGGACACGGCGGAACCGTTTCGACCCCGCTCCCTCGGGACCACCGCTCCCTGATCTTAACTTGGCGCCGCCACTTTCGGCGACGCGCCCCGCCGCCTCGCTGTCCACCCAGCAGCGCCCCCCCTCGCACGCCTCACCCCCTCCGCCTCCGTTCTTCTTTGCGCCTCCTGCGCTTTTTTGCGGCCATCTCTCCGTGCCCACGAGCGTGCCGTTTCTCGCCGAGATCGATCCCGACGTCGTGACGACCAGCCTCTGGTCCCACCTGCTCACCGTCGGCGGCGTCTTGCTCGCTCTCTTCGCCCTCGCCCGCCTCCTCGGCGAGCGCCGCCAACCCGGCAACACCCTCGCGTGGCTCATGGGCATCATCCTCGTGCCCTACGTCGGCGTGCCGCTCTACCTGCTCTTCGGCGGACGCAAGATCCGCCGCCTCGCCGCGCGCAAACGCCGCATCCGCCTTCCCGTTCCGCCCGAGGCCCGCGCGTCCGACGCCACCCTCGCCCACCCGGTCGCCCATGCCATCTCCACCAACGGAGCCGCCGAACCCGTCGGGGGCAACTCGGTGCGACTCCTCCGCGACGGCGAGGACGCCTACTCCGAACTCGAGCGCCAGATCCTCGCGGCCCGCCACACGATTCACATCGCCACCTTCATCCTCGGACGCGACGCCGTCGGACGCCGTGTGGTGCAACTCCTCGCCCGGCGCGCCCGCGAAGGCGTCCGCGTCCGCCTCCAACTCGACGCCCTCGGCTGCTTTTTCTCCCGCGGCCGCTTCGTCGATCCGATCCGCCAAGCCGGCGGCGAAGTCGCCACTTTTCTGCCCGTCATGCCGCTCTCCGGACGCGGCTCCGCCAATCTGCGAAACCACCGCAAGATCGCCGTCTTCGATCGCCAGACCGCGATCATCGGCGGCCACAACCTCGCCCGCGAATACCTCGGCCCCCACCCTTGGCGCAAACGATGGACCGATCTCGGTATCGTCCTCGCGGGCCCCGCCGCCACCCAGCTCGACGAGGTCTTCCTCGCCGACTGGACCTTCGCCATCGGCCGTCCAACCGAGCAAGAAACGCCCGCTCGGCTCCCTATCATCGT
>CAMLNJ010000021.1 GCA_946481225.1 uncultured Verrucomicrobiota bacterium
GCCCGGCGGATTGCGCAGCGGCGCGGACAGATTCGGATGCGGCTGCACGCCCGAGTTGTAGAACTCCACCACCTCCTCGAGCGTCGCGAAACGCCCGTCGTGCATGTAGGGCGCCGTCAGCTCGATGTTGCGCAGCGAGGGCACCTTGAACTTCCCGTCGTCCGCGGGGTTTCCTGTGATCGCGCCCACGCCGCGATCCACCGAGGGATTCTCGATGCCGTTGTTGTTCACGGCATTTCCCGGCACGAAGTTGTCCGTCCCGTGGCACGCGACGCAGGTGGCGTTACCGACCTGCCCGAGAAAAATCCGCCGCCCGAGCAGCTCCTCCGCGGTGAAATTCGAAAAATTCTCCGCCACGCCGGCGTCATACTTCGAGTTGCTCGACACGATCGAGCGCACGAACTGCGCCAACGCGCGCGCGATCCGGTCGCTCGTGATCGTCGCGTCGCCGAAGGCCGCCGTGAACAGCTCCGCGTAGTAATCCTCGAGCGACAGCTTATCGACCAGCTCCGGCAATGTCATGCCCATCTCGACCTCGTTCTGGATCGGCTGGAGCACCTGTTCCTCCAGCGTCGCCGCACGCTCGTCCCAGAAAAATCTTTCCCGAAGGTAGTAGCGCGCGCTCGTCAGTCCCATCGAGTTGCGCCCCGTCTGTCCGCCAGCGAAGCCCGTGCTCAGCGGCGTCGGATCGGAAAACCCGTGTTCCGGCTGGTGGCACGAGGCGCACGCCACCGTGTTGTTCGCCGAGAGCCGCTTGTCGTAAAACAACACCCGCCCGAGCGCCGCGCCCGCGTCGGTCACGGGATTGTCGGCCGGCGTGTTGTCCTGCCCCTGGATGACCGGCGCCAGCAGGTGCGGCGGCAGATTGAGCACGCGGTAGTTCTCCGGCGTCGCCGGCAGCGTGGTGGCCTCGGCGCGGCCGTTCGGCAGCTCCGCTTCGTCGTCGGACACAAAACGGAAAAAGTCCCCGGGCGCCACGCTCGCCGTCCGGTCGACCTGAAAGGTGTGTGCGCTATTACGGACCTTGAAGATCGCGCGGTCCTGCCAGTTCAGCAAATCGGTCGAGATCTGGAGCCGCCACGCGCCGTTGGCGGTGTCGGTGAGCCGCACGTCCAGCTGCTGCGGCGCGTCGCCGTGGCTGATCGTGACGGAGGGTTCGGCGGCGAGCGGGGTGTTCAGCAAAACGGCGGAAACAAACACCGCGATGAGGCAAAGCGGGTGGTGGAGGGGCATGCCTCCATCAAAGCAGAGTATCGTTAAGGGATTATTAAGGGCGCGCCCTTTTCGGGCTTCAGCCCGGGATTCTCCCGCGCGCCGCGAACACGAAGCCTGCCGCGAGACCCACGCAGAACCCCGCCGCGTGCGCCGGCACGTCGACCGGCGCCTCGCCTCCGCCATAGAGCATCAAGGCCGTCACGCCCGCGCCCAGCGTGGTCAAGATCGTCCGCCACGGCCGCAGTTTTCCCACCCCGCTCGTCAATGCCACGCGCAGCATCCGCCCCGTCAGCAGGCCGAGCGCGGCGAACAAGGCCGTCGAGGCCCCGAGCGAACGATACTCCTCCGGAAACCGCGTCGCGCCCACCAGGAGGTTTCCCAAAGCCGCCGACACGCCGAGCAACGCCACGCCCGTCGCCCACCCCCACATCGACAAGACCACCGCGAAAAGAAACACCCCGCCGACCAGGTTCGATATCAGGTGCTCGGCGTTCGCGTGCAAAAACAACCCGGTGAAAGGCCGCCACCACTCGCCCTCCGAGAAGACCGCGCGCGCGTCCATCGCCGTCGCCGCCGTGAGCTCCGGCCAGCGCTGCTGCGCGGCGAAACACGCGATGACGGCCCACGCCCAAACGAGCGCGAGAAACAACGATTCGCGCCACTTGCGAGGCAACACCTCGCCGCGCGGCGCCGGCGGCCAGCCCGCGTTTTCACGATCAAATAGTTCCAGCTGCTCGCGCACCGCGTCCTTCGCCTCCGGCGGCACCAACAACAAATACCCGCCGCCGCCCTCGCCGTTGCGCTCCCGCAATACATAGGGATGTCCCATCGTCAGCGCCACGAGCCCGTGATCGAAGCCCGAGGCGGCGTCCGCGTAGACGCCCGCCTCCGCCCAGCCGTCTCCCGGCGCGCCCGGCGCGAGTTCGCCCTCCGCGGCGGGGGCAATGGGATCGACGCTTGTCATCGGGCGGCATCATGACGCCTTTCGGCCGCCGCGCCACCGCCGAAGGATAAAAAATCGCGCGGTTTCCGCCGTCCCCCGCCTTTACCCGCGCAACTGCTGCCCGCGCACCAGGTCTTGGAACAGACCCGCTTGCGCCATCAGCTCATCGTAACCGCCGACCTGCGCCACCGCGCCGGCCTCGAGCACGAAAATGCGGTCGCAGTGCTTCACCGTGGAAAGACGGTGCGCGATAAAGATCGCCGTGCGGTCCCCCAGGTTGCCCTCGATGGCCTGCGAAATCAGCTGCTCGCTCAACGTGTCGAGCGCGCTCGTCGCCTCGTCGAAGATGAAGCACGCCGGGTCGGCCAACAACGCCCGCGCGATGGCGAGACGCTGGCGCTGGCCGCCCGAAAGCATCGAGCCGCCCTCGCCCACCCGCGCGTCGAGCCCGCCGGGCAACGCGGCGATAAACTCCCAGGCGTTGGCCTGCTCGCAGGCGCGGCGGATCTGCGCGTCGTCCGCGTCGGGCCGCGCCACGCGCAGATTGTCGCGCAGGCTCGAGTTGAAGATGAAGGGATCCTGCGGCACGACGCCGAAGTGCCGCCGCAACGCGCGTGTCGAATAGGCGCGCAGATCGGTCTCTCCGATGCGCAACACGCCCGACTGCGGATCGTAGAGGCGCAGCAAAAGCTGCGTGACGGTCGTCTTGCCCGCGCCCGAAGGACCGACGAAGGCCACGCGCTCGCCGGGCCGAAGCGTCAGCGTGAGATCCCGCAGCACGGGCTTGGCCGGATCGTAGCCAAACGCGACGTGTTCGAACGAGATCGGCGCGCGGCGCGGCGGCGCCTCGTCCGAACCCGCCGGATCGGGCGTCGTCGTCGCCGTGTCCAGCACCGCGCCGATACGCTCCAACGCCGCCGAACATCCGCCCCATAGCGTAAAGGCCGCGAACACGCCCTGCATCGGACCGGTCAGACCGAGGTAGGCCGCGAGGCAGGCCGCCACCACGCCGAGATCGATGTGGCCGTCGAGATAACGCCAGGTGCAGGCCGCCATGAGGATCGCGTAGCACACGTAGCTCAGCCCCTCCTGCTTGATCCACTCGACATGCGAATACACGTCGCGCTCGTAGCTCTTGCGCCGGATCACGTCCGCCTGCCGCTCGAAATTTTGCGCCACCTGCGCCTCCATCGCGTAGAGCTTCACCGCCTTGTTGCCGCGCAACAGGTCCGCCACCTGGCCGCTCACGTCGCCCTCCACGCTCTGAAAGTCCTTCTGGATGCCCTCGATCCGCTTCCGCGCCCGCATCATCATGCGCACGCTCAGCAGCGCCGTGCCCATCAGCACAGAGGCCAGCACCCAGTCCCATTTCCAAAACAGCGCCAGCGTGATGATCACGCCCGCGATCGATCCCGGCAGGTTCATCGTCGCGTGACCGAAAAAATCCATCACCGCGCGCAGCGGGGAACCGAAGAGATAGCTGAACAACTCGCCCGAGGAATGCGTGCCGTGAAAACGCAGGCAGAGATGGTTCACATGGCGGAAAAACTGCCGCCGCAGCGCGAAGATCACCTGCTCGCGCGCCCGCGTGAAAAGCCGGTATCCGAAATGCCAGAACGCCATGCGCAGGATGCTCGTCAGCACGAGATAGACCGCCGCCAGCCACGCAAGCCGCCTCCAACGCTCCGCCGTGTCCAGCTCCACGTCCGGCACGTCGAGCACGTAGGTAAACAGCCACTTCGGGAACACGTTCTGTATCGCCACCGCCGAGCCGCTGATGCCCACGAGCAACAGCGCCGCCACGATGCTCACGCGGTGTTGCCAAAGCATCGGCCACACATGGCGCCGAAAGGCGGATTGCGAAGGAACCGGGGAGGCGGCGGAGGACATAGACGGGCCTAGATCGGTCGGGCCGGAAACCCCGCCCGTCAATCTCGAGTCTGCCCAACCGCGAATCACGCGCCGAGGCGCGGACGATTTTCGCCGTTCACTTGCCCCCGCTCCGCCAGCGCGCCAGAAGACGCCACTCGCATGCGTTGTCCCGCCACACTCCGTTTCCCGGTCCGCGCCGTGGCTTCCGCCGCGCTCGCACTCCTCGCCGCCGCGTCCTCCCTCCCCGCCGCGTCGAGCATTCAGACCGTTTTCTACGACATGCCCGCCGGTCTTCTACCCGCCGCGATGCCCGCGCCCAGCGCGCAACTCGCCGCCGTCGCCGACTATCCGGATGACCCCGCGCGCCTCACCTTCATCGCGCGCCTCTACCTGCCCGATCCCGACGTCCACGGCCCGGGTCCCTACCCGGTCGTCGTGTTTCTCCACGGCTCCGGCGGTCTCTGGAGCAACGACACGATCCCGGCGACGATTGCCTCCAACACCGCCAACAGCGCCCTCGCCTCGCAGTTTCGCGATTGGGGCGACCTGCTGATCAGCCTCGGCTACGCCACCCTCTTCCCCGACAGCTACAATCCCCGCGGCATCGCCGGCGGCTTCGAGGGGCGCCGCCCGCACCACGACACCGCCGAGGACGACTCCCTTTGCTCGCCCAACTACGAGCGCCCGAAGGACGTCGTCGCCGCGCTGGAATATCTCGTCTCCCGTTCCGACATCGACCGCGAGCGCGTTGCCCTGATCGGCTTTTCCCACGGCGCCCAGACCGGCATGAACGCCCTCCTCGACGCTTCCGTCGACCGCGGCGTCTACGACGTCGATTACGTTGATCTCGTCGAAGATCCGCTCAACCCGGGCCAGTTCATCGAAAAGACGGTCAAGAAAACCGTCCCATCGCCCGTGCGCATCCCGGCGCACCTGCCGATTCCGCGGTTCTGCGTGTTCTACTACGGCGGCGGCAGCCACTACGGTTACCACGGCCAGGCCTCCTCCACCGCCGCCGGCCGTTACATGATGGATCGCCGCACCACCGCCATCCTCTTCCACGGCACGGGCGATTCGCTCATGGGTATCACGAATCACACTACGACGCCCGTCGCCGGGACCGTTTACCCGATCAAGCAGGTCCTCGCCTCCGCCGCCCAGGCCGCGACCCTCGGGCTGCCCAATCCCATCGTTCGCCACCACATCTTCGACCGCACGTCCGTGCACACGCCGTCCACCGCCCGCGTCGGCCACTCCTTTGATCTCGGCAGCGTGACCATCGCCGACGAGGCCGACTGGGACACCGCCAACGAAAGCCCCAACCAGAAAGCCCGCCGCCTCGCCCGCGAGGAGGTCCTGCGCTGGCTCGACTTCAAACTCGGCCCCGCGCCGACGCTCTCCCTCGCGCCCGCCGCCGCGCAACCCGAGACGCACGTCGAGGCCGCCTGGCCCACCCGCGCGCGAATCCGCTACAAACTCGAGCGCAGCGAAACCCTCGCCGTCGGCTCGTGGACCGACGCCACCGCCGAGACCGACGGCACCGGGTCGCCCTTCACCCACCTTGCCCCCCGCCCCGCCGACGGCGCCCGCGTGTTTTTCCGTCTCCGCTACCAACCCCTCGCCATGCCGACCACGGCGCCCGAGCACGCCGGCTTTTTCAAAACCTACGCCGATTTCGGCTTCTGATATCCAGCTCCCGTGGACTGGGACCAAGACTGGAACTGTGCGGCAGCCTGCTGCCGCTTTCCAACGGCCAGCCCTGCTGGGCCGCCCCGTCCATCCGATGGCAGCAAAGCCGCTATCCCGCTTCCGAAATCCGCCATGGCTTCTTACCGTAGAACACCTATTTAATCCTAGGGAAATCTCCGTATTTTTTTACAAATCCCCTTATTGCCATGTTACGGAAAGAAAGTCCTAGCTGCCCATGTGAACGGCATTAAGGATACTCTTTCCGATCTATTCACACTTCGCGCAGTTTGCCGCGCAGCCCTTCTAGGCGCGGCCTTACTTCTGCAATCCGGCTGCGCGATTCATTATTACGACGCGAAAACCGGAACCGAGCACGTTTGGGGACTCGCCCATATAAAAATGCGTGCAGCGCCAATGGAAGGCGCACCGAACCCTGCGATCGCCACGCAAACGGAAACCTTCGGATTGGGACTCGGCGCGGGCTCCGCCGACCCGCACCTCGCTTTGGGATGGAATCGCCACACTCGCATCGCGGTCCCCAACGACACCGCGCTTTCGATCAAGTGGCCCACATCCCAACTCTTCGACGTTCGGCTCGGCACCCAGCCGCCCTTCCTCCCCCCGGCCCCACCCGAGCCGCAGGCCACCACGCCCCTTTGCCCCTCCGATTCTTCCGCACCTGCTTCGAAATGAACACCACCGCATCCAGCTCGCTCGCCCTCCGACTCCTCCCCGCCCTCGCCTTCGCCACCCTCGGCGCCGGCTGCGTGGGCTATAACAGCACCCTCTTCGTCACCAAATCCAACGTCGGCCTCGATTTCGACACCAAGCCGCCCACCACCGAGATCACGATCTCGCGCAAGGAGGGTGTCATCTCCCCCAGCTTCGAGGGAGGCAAGACGCCTCCCGTTCTGGCCAGCTTCAAGCCGCACGGCGGCAACGGCAACGGATTCGAAAACTTCTTCTTCGGCGTCGATCAAACCTTCGCCGGCGGCGACGCCGCCATCGCCATGACCAAGCTCTACGACAGCCCCGTGCCCGGCGCCTACACAGCGGCACCCGGCGAAGCGTCCACGGACTACGACTCCTCCCTCACCGTCACCGAGCCCGTCGCCCGCTTCTGCTGGCAAAAGATCCCCGACGCCTCCGCCGCCCGGCCCTTCGTCTTCGCCACCGACACTATGGTCGGCCTCAAAATCGGATGGACGGGCGCCGCTTCGGTTCCCGACTCCGTGAAGATTGGCTTCAACCGCAAAGAGTTCGCTTGGGCGCCGCTCAGCAAGAGCCCCAAAGACGCGCGGGGAAAAGTCGCCCTGAAAAACCCGTCCTTTCTCGCGACCGTCGAGCACGAAATCAAAATCGCCGGCACGGAAAACGAGACCTCCGCGATGCAGTATTTCGCGACCGGCGAAGCCGCCACCCTCCTCGCCCGCCAGCCGGCCGTGCGCAAGGCGATGCTCACCCGCCTCGACCCCAAGCTCGGCTTCCAACTCGGAGGCTCGGTGCCTGTCGAATACCTTTCGACCACGTTCCAAATCATTAACGGCCTGTCGTCCAGCGGCGACACGACAGCCCAGGAGCTGCTGGGCAAACTCCAAGCCCTAGAAGGCATCACCCTCCCATCCGCCCCGGTCTACACCTTCGCATACAACCCCGCCAACTTCACGATCACCCAGTCCGGCCCCAACCCTCCCGCGAACCCTCGCGACCTCCCGAGCTTGATCACGCTCGTCGGAGATCTCGAAAGCAACCAGCGCCAGCTCAACCAAGTTTGGCAGGCGATCTCCGAAGGCCGCGGCGTCCTCTACCAAGCGCCCGGAGCTGCCGCCACCATTCCTGTGACGGACACGGAGCGTAAGATGCTGCTCGACGCCCAGACCGCCAACGCCCGCCAACTCGACGAACTTCGCGACCAGATCTCCACAAACCGCGCCGTCACCAACGCAACCTACTTTGTCCTGTCCCTCCTCTCCCCCCGCTAAGCCCGCTCCGCTTCTCCCCGCCATGTCCAAACTTCGCAAACCCGACGTCCTTGAGATCAACCCCAACGATGGCAGCGCCCGCGGCGCACGCCTTACTAAATTCATAAATGTCAAACTCTTCGGCACGATAAACCAAGTCAGCCTGATTGCCTGGCACGCTAATGCCGGATGCTGGGCGGCTTGGTATGATGACACCGAACCCAATCCGCCGCATCGCGACGCGCTTGTCGAAGCCGGCGTCACCATCGCCGACTGACACACGCCCCCCCCCCCGCTCGCCCCTAGTGAAACAAGCCGTCGTCCTCATCCACGGCGTGGGCGAGCAGAGCCCCATGGACACGCTCCGCGGCTTCGTCGAAGCCGCCTGGAGCGACGACCCCTCGCTCCGCCGGCCCAAGGTCCCCTCCACCGTCTGGAGCAAACCCGACACGATATCCGGCGACCTCGAGCTCCGCCGCATCACCACCGCCGAAAACCGCGAGCGCCGGCGCACCGACTTCTTCGAGTTCTACTGGGCTCACCTCATGCGGCAGACCACCTGGGGCCACGTCCACGCCTGGCTGCGCGTCCTCCTCTTCCGCTCCCCGCGCCGCGTCCCTCCGCAGCTCCGCGCCCTTTGGTGGCTGGTCGTCAGCCTCCTCGTTTCCGCCGCCCTCGTCGGCCTCGGCCACGCCACCGGCCTCGCACCGATCCAACCACGCCTCCTCGCCAGCCTCGGCGCCGCGTGGTTCCTCGCCGGCGGCGCGATTGTCACGCTCTTCCTCCGCGTCGCCGGCGACGCCGCCCGCTACCTCCACGTCGCCCCCGAAAACATCGAGGTCCGCCGCCACATCCGCCAAGCCGGTCTCTCGCTCCTCCACCGTCTGCACGATTCCGGCGAATACGACCGCGTCATCCTCGTCGGCCACAGCCTCGGCAGCGTCATCGGCTACGACCTCCTCACTCACTACTGGGCCCGCGTCCACAACCACCCCGGCGGCACCGGCCAAAGCGACTTCGAGGAAAAGTTCGCCCTCGAAAAACTGGAGAAACTCGCCGCCCTCGCCCGCCTCGATCCCGCCCGCCTCGACGTCGACGAATATCAGCGCGCCCAGTCCGACTACCTCGCCCGGCTCCGCCGCCGCGGCCACCCCTGGCTCGTCACCGATTTCATCACCCTCGGCAGCCCCCTCGCCCACGCCGCCTATCTTCTCGCCCGCGGCGACGACGAGCTGTCGCGCAAGATCGCCGAGCGCGAACTCCCCGCCTGCCCGCCCTCCCTCGAAACCGTCGGCGGCGAACCCCGCTTCAGCTTCCCGAGCATGGAGCTGCGCGTGCCTCACCACGCCGCCGCCTTCGCCCCCACCCGCTGGACCAACCTCTATTTCCCCTGCCGCCACACCTTCTGGGGCGACGTCATCGGCGGCCCCCTCGCCCCCGCCTTCGGCCCCGGCGTGAAAGATGTCCCGGTGGAGACCACCCTCCGCGGCAATTTTTTCGCCCACACCCTCTACTGGGATTTCCCCTCGCCGCGCCCCGCCGCCGACACGCCCCCCGCCTGGATCTCCGCCCTCCGCCGCGCCCTCCGCATCGTGCAAGACCAGGGAACACCGGCGGGCACCGGCTCGGCATCCGCCAAGCCCTCCGCCACGTCCGCGGTCGCCGCCAGCACGCCCTCCTTCTGAGCCGTGAAGAGACGTCGTTCCCGATGTCCGCGTCCCATCCCGCGCCTCAACCTGGCCCCCCGCCTTCTTCATTTGCGCCTTTTGCGCCTTCTTGCGGCCATCTCCGTCGCCGCATGACCGCCACGCCCGCCTCGTCCCTCGCCTCCGCCCCCGCGCCCACCGAGCCGCTCGTCCTCGGCTTCGACGCCGACGACACGCTCTGGCACAACGAGACCCTCTTCGCCGCCGCGCACGCGAAGTTCCACTCCCTCCTCGCCGCCCACCACGACCCCGGCACCGTCGAACGCGCCCTCTACGCCACCGAGCTGCGCAACCTCCCCTTCTACGGTTACGGCGCCAAGGGATTCACCCTCTCCGCCATCGAGACCGCCATCGAGCTCACCGCCGGCCGCGTATCCTCGGCTGAACTACGCGAACTCATCGCCCTCGGACGCGACATCCTCGCCCACCCCGTCGAGCTGCTCGACGCCGTGCCCGACACCCTCGCCGCCCTCGCCGCCGCCGGCCACCGCATGCTCCTCATCACGAAGGGCGACCTCCACCACCAGGAGCGCAAGATCCTCGAATCCGGCCTGATCGCGCACTTCCTCGCCACGGAGGTCGTCTCCGAAAAAGACGACGCCACCTACGCCCGCGTCCTCCGACGCCACGCCGTCGCGCCCGAGCGCTTCCTCATGGTGGGCAACTCGCTGCGTTCCGACATCGCGCCCGTCCTCCGCCTCGGCGGCCTCGCCGCGCACGTCCCCTACCCGCTCACTTGGGAACATGAGAAACTCGCCGAGCTCCCCGCCGCCCCCGGCCGCTTCTTCACCCTCGCCTCGATCCGCGAACTCCCCGCCCTCGTCGCGCGGCTGCAAAATCCGCCGGCAAACGAATAACGCCCTCTCATTGATGGCCGGCGCGCGGCGGCGCACTCACCCCGCCACCAACGGCGTCGCCCGTTGGCAGATTTGCAGCGCCAGTCCCCACGGATCGCGCAGCATCACCAGCCGCGAACCATCCGGCGGCAGCACCTCCGTCACAAATTTCGCCCCCGCCGCCTCCAGCCGCGCCCGATCCGCCGCCGCGTCCTTCGACGAAAACGCGAGGTGCACGATCAGCGGATCCATCGACGCGTAGTCCGGCACCTGGTCCGGCGGATTGAGGTAGATCTCGATGATCGAACCGCGCCCGTCGTGCAGAAAATGCGTCTGCGCCGGCGCCGGGATGTGCCTCGCCACACTCATCCCGAGATGCGCGCAATACCAGGCGGCGACCGCCACCGGATCGGCGACGTTGAGGGCGAAGTGTTCGAGTTTCACCCCTCCAGCAAGCCCCGCCCGCCACCCTCGCTCAACCTCCAACGCCTGAAACTGATCTCCCCTCGCCGCACGCCACGTGCTCTCCCCGCCCTGTCAGCTTCCGGCTCCCTGCTCCTCGCTCCCGACTCCCTTCTCCCCCATGTCCCCGCCCCCCGACTGCCTCTACTGCCGCAAAGACGAGCGCCTCGACGCGCTCATGATCGAGGTCACCCCGCTCCAGGTTTCCACGCTCTACCTCTTCAAGGAGCAAACCTACCATGGTCGCTGCCTCGTCGCTTACCGCGACCATGTCAACGAGCTCTACGATCTTCCCGACGCCGAACTCACCCTCTTCACCCGGGACGTCGCCCGCGCCGCCCGCGCGATGAAGACCGCCTTCAACCCCGCCAAGATCAACTACGGCGCCTACTCCGACAAACTCCCGCACCTCCACGTCCATCTCGTCCCCAAATATGTCGACGGCCCGTCCTGGGGCACGACCTTCACCATGATGCCGGAGCCGAAGAAACGCCTCCCCGACGCCGACTACGCCGCGCTCGCCGCCAAGATCCGCGCGGTGCTCGTCTGACGCTCACCCGAGGCCCGCGGCCAAAATCGCCCTCCACCGCCAGCCGGCGCCTCTCCCCTTTCTTATATCCCTCGTTCCCGAGCTCCAGCGCGGCTCGCGACGTTGCCCGCCGGTCGACGCAGAGTCAGCATACTGGCCACATGCATGCGCCCGTCTCCCGAACCGCGCGGCTCTCCCCGCTTCCGATCATCGTCGTCTGCGCCATGCTGGGACCGCTCCCCGTCTCGCTAGGCGCTGCGGCCGAAGCCCCCGCGCCCCCGTCCGCCATCTCGGAAAAGCCGGCCGCGACCGACGCCGACCGCGCCGACCTGGAGCAGCTCGCACCGCGATTCCTCGCCGCCATCCGCGACAAAGACGACACCACCCTGCGCTCGCTCGCCAGCCACCGCATCCCGGGCTGGCCCGACGCCCTGCCCGCCTTCGCAGCCGAGCTTCGCCAGCACTATCGCCAAGACGCCGGCGACGGCGCCTTCGACCTCCGCGCCACCGACACCTTGGTCGACGGCGATCTCGCCGCCCTGCGTTGCACCGGTTCCAAAGCCCTCGGTGGAAAATGCCTGATCCTTTTTTTCGTCCGCGAATCCGACGGCTGGCGAAACTATACCCTCCGCACCGCGACCGCCGAAGTCCCGCTGGCCGGACATCTCGACGTCCTGAAAAAGCAAATCGCCCGCGCCAAGCCCTGACGCGCCGCTCTTGATTCTCCGGCCGTCGTCGCCGGACTCGGCCCACGATTCCTCCGGGGACTCGCTCCCCGCGGCGCGCGCGCTTTTGCCTTTTGCGCGCTTCTCTCCTCCGTGCGCTCCGTGTCCTCCGTGGTTGAACATTCCGCCGCCGCCAGCCGCATCCGCGCCGCCCTCGCGCTGGCCGGCCTCCTCGTCCTCGTCTACGCCGTCGCCGCCCTAGGCGCCCTCGCCACCTCCCACGGCGTGCGCGACTGGTATCCCGCGCTCGCGAAACCCCGCTGGACTCCGCCATCCTTGCTCTTCGGCCCCGCCTGGACCCTCCTCTACGCCTTCATGGCGCTCGTCGCCTGGCGCGTCTGGCGCCTGCCTGCCGCCGTCGCCGACCGCACCCACGTCCTCCGCGCCTGGTGGCTGCAACTCGCGCTCAACGGCGCCTGGTCCTGGGCCTTCTTCCACTTCCGCTCGCCCGCCGCCGGCCTCGCCGTGATCGGCGCGCTCCTCGTCGCCATTTGCTGGATACAACCTCGCCTCGCGCGCATCGACCGCCCCTCGGCCCTCCTCTGGACGCCCTACGTCCTCTGGGTCGCCTTCGCCGCCTGCCTCAATCTCGCGATCTGGCACCACAACCGCCCCCTGCCGCCCGGCGCGCAAGAAACAACCGGGCAAACAGACGCCCGCCCGTCATCCGTCCGCTGAAAAACACGCGACGCCCGCGACCCGGGTATTCGCCTCATGCGACGACTGTTAAGTTGCGCATGCCGGTGGCGCTCTTTTAAAGAAATCGTCAACGCCCGCCGCGCCGGCCGCCGTCGACCGACGGGAGAAGCTCCACCCCGCCCAACCATGCGTTCCCTCCAGCACCTCCCCCTCGCGCTTGGCCTCGTCGCCTCGCTTTCCCCCGCCCTCTCCGCCGCCACGCTCGACGTCGTCGGCACCGTGCATTGCACCGATCTCACCGGCCCCTCCTGGGTCGGGCCCACCGCGATGTGGAGCAGCATCGCCAGCGGCACCTTCTCCGGCACGGCCCAGGCCGGCTTCACGACCTTCGCCGATCCCGCGCTCCTCACCTTCAGCTACGGAGACCTCGAGCTGGACCTGACCCTCTCGCAAAGCCCCGGCGCCGACACCGTCGGCTTCGAATATTACACCGAGCTCGATTCCAACGTGCAGCCCTTCGAGGTCCGCTACGACGGCGTGCTCTGGGCCACCGGCACCACCGACTTCCTGCGCACCGAGGTGGACAACTCGGACGACTACACCGCCATCGGCACGGGGCGCGCCTCCCTCACCGGCGCCACCGTCGACGGCGCCGCCTTCTTCGCCGAAATCCTCGCCTTCACCGGCGGCACCGGACACCTCGATTTCGACATCAGCGATTTCAGCGCGGTGGACAACGCCGGCAACTTCGCCTCCACCGGCGTCATGACGGCCATCCCCGAGCCCTCCGCCGCCGCCCTGCTCGCCGGCCTCGGCGCCCTCGCGCTCGGCGCCGCCGGCCGCCGCCGCCGCTCCTAAAACCTTCCAGCCCCGGCTCCGCGCGGCTATCGGGCGCGAGAGCCGTCGACTTCGACTTTGGATTTCCCGCCCGCGGCCTCGGTCGGGGCGGGCCGCCACGCGATCCAGCCGACCAGCCCCAGCCCCGCCCACAAAGCCAGCGTGCCCGCCGCCTCGTGCAACACGTCGTAGTGGCCCGGAAAATACCGCGCCATCGTCGAGATAACGAAAATCCGCAGGACGTTGAAAGCGAAACCTATCGCCGCCCCCGCCGACACGAGCGCCGCGATCGTCCACCAACGCCGCCCCGCGATCCCGCCCGCGAGGATCGCCACCAGCGCGCCCGAGGTGATGAGGCCGAAGCCGTTGCACTCCGTGGCCACGAGGAAATGACCGTCCGCCACCGAAA
>CAMLNJ010000022.1 GCA_946481225.1 uncultured Verrucomicrobiota bacterium
CGGACGACTATGACCGCTATGCCGCGCGCGACGCCGGCTTTTCTCCCGAAGGGATGCTCGCTCGCTGCGGAGAGTTTCTCCTGCGGACCGATGCGATCCTGGCCGGACGCGCGCCGGTGCCGCAGGCTTTCATTCGCGGCCTCAAGGCGGACAGGGACAGTGAACTCGGGGCGGCTCGTTTTGTCGGGGTGGGCGCGTCGGTGGTCGAGGGGCGCGCGAGCACCGCCGTGCACGTCTATCTCCAAGAACTGGACAACGGTCACATCGTCACGGTCACCCGTGAGTTCAACGAACCCGACGCCGCGGCGCGAAAATCGTTCCACCAACTCGCCCAGACGGTGGCGGTGAAGGACGCCTCGCTGGCTTCGCTCGCCGCCGGGCAACTCGTCACGCAAGGAGGCAGACGCACCGCCGCGGGCCGTCTCGTCGTCGGCCGCGCCCGAGCGGTGGTGAATCCGCAGAACTTCGCCTGGGAGCAACTGAAGGCTCCTTTGCTGGCGGAGGACTTCGACGAGATCTCGTCGCGTCTTGATCTCTTGCCTCCGGCGTGTTTCCGGCCGCGTCGCGCCGGCGGCGACTTCCATGTCTGCCCCGTGAAGGGAATGGAGGACGCCCGCTTCGATCCCAGATCCAACGCGATCACGGCCACGCTTGTCGATGCGTCCGGGCGTCGCGCGGGGCTGTGGCACCCGTGGAGCACGCGGGGGCGAATCGGAGCGGAGGCCATGCTTGCGGCGCTGCAAGGCGCCGAGCGCCCGATGTTCGTCGCCGGTCACGTGCATAGGACGGGGGGCGGGCTGGTCATCCATCCCGCCGCCGTCGTTTTCGCAGGCCAAGGAAATGCCAGGCGCGTGGTTCTTCCCTGGATACACTCCGTTCGCGTCGAGTCGGCGTTCACGCCCCCCGCCGGCGCCGTCATCGGGACCTCGCCGCGCAGCCTCTATGTTCCCGCCACCGAACTCGCGGGCGACCTCCTCCTGCAGGGTGCCCGGCGCCTCGCCCAACGCGGCTGGCCCGGGTGGGACCGGGGTGTTCGCGAACTCGAGGAACAGGGGTGTCATCGAATGGTTGAGCGGCTTCGCGACGTGCAGACGGATCCCGCGCGAGCGTTGTTCTTTCTCAAACTTTGGCGGCTGGCCTTGAACCAAGGTTGATGCGATTCTGGGCTTTCGTTTTCGCAGGAAGCCTATCCAGCATAAGCATATGAACCAAGCTGGATTGAGCGAGAACCAGGCGTTTCTTATTCTGAACGCGCTGCCGGATATCGGCCCGATCACGACCAATCGGCTGCTGGCTGCCTTCGGAGACGATCCGCGCCGGCTGTTCGACGCGCCGGCCCCCGAGTTGGAGACGGTGAAGGGCGTGGGCCCGAAGATCAGCGGCAACCTGCGGCGCTGGCGGGAGCTCGTCGATCTGGCGCGGGAGGAGGACCGGCTGGCGGAGGCGGGCGCCGTGTTCGTGAGCTGTCGCGACGAGGCCTACCCGCCGCTCCTGCGCGAGTTGGCGGACGCGCCGCTCGGGCTGTATCGCCGCGGCGACTACGGCTTTGGCGCGCCCTGCGTGGCGATCGTGGGTTCGCGTCGAACCACGCTCTACGGCCAGGCGACGGCGAAGAAACTGGGCTACGAGCTCGCGCGGCTCGGCTTCTGCGTGGTGAGCGGGCTGGCGCGCGGGATCGACACCTGCGCGCACGAGGGCGCGCTGGAGGCGGGCGGGCGCACGGCGGCGGTCCTGGGCACCGGCATCGACATCATCTACCCTCCCGAAAACCTGAAGCTCTACCAGCGCATCGAGGAAAACGGCGGCGCGATCCTCACCGAGTTCCCCTTCGGCCGGCGCGCGGACAAACAATCTTTCGCGATGCGCAATCGCATCGTGGCCGGCATGAGCCGCGCGTTGATCGTGGTGGAGAGCGACGTGAGCGGCGGCTCGATGATCACCGCCAAATTCGCGGGCGAGCAGGGCCGGTTGGTCTTTGCGGTGCCGGGACGCATCGACCAGCCGAGCAGCGCGGGCTGCCACCAGTTGATCCGCGACGGGGCGACGCTGCTGACGTCGGTGGACGACGTGTTGAGCGAATTGGATTATCTCGAGGGTTTCGGTCCCGCCGGCGTGGCGCCGGTCGCGTCAAAATCGGAGGCGTCCGCCGGACGCCCGGGCGGGCCTTCGCCCGCGGCGGCGTCATTGGGCCCGGACGAGGCGAAGGTGTTCGGTTGCTTCGCCGGAGGCGCGATCCTGGCGCCCGACGCGCTCGTGGCGGCGAGCGGGCTGCCGAGCCACACGCTTTCCGCCACGCTGATGATGCTGGAGCTCAAGCGGCTGGTCGCGAAGCGGGCGGACGGCGCCTTCGAGGCCCGCTGACGGATTGCGCCGGGGCCTCCGATTGGCATTTTCTTGGAAATGCCCAACTCCCCCTGGCTCGCGCCTCTTCGCCCGGTCGGCCGTTTTGGCGAAACACTTCTCGACCGCGTGTTGTGCGTGCTGGGCGCGGTGGGGCTCTCGCAGGCGCCGGAGTTTTTTCAGCAATATCTGCAACGGCTCGGCGGGCACCTCGACGAGGCGCGGCGGCAGCTCGCGAGTTTCGAGGCGGTGGCGAAACAGAGCGGGATCACGCTCCAGCAGCTCATCGACACGACCAAGGCGCAGACGGCGGAGCCCGTCGCGAAGCTGGGCGGCGTGATCGCCGATACGCAGGCCCGGGTGGAGTCCTTGGCGACGGCCGAGGCGGCGCTGCGGGATGCCTCGGTGTGGGAACGGCCTTTCGTGTTTCTTTCGCACGTCGACGCGGGCATCGCGGCCCGCACCTGGGAAGTGTTCAAACCGGCGGTTCCGGTCACGGCGGAGGGCTTCGTCTATGCAGGGGCTGGAATGCTGCTGGCGCTGGCGCTCTATCAGGTCGTCGTGGCGTGGCCCGCGCGGTGCCTGATCCGGCGTTGGAGAAAAGCGCCGCCCGCGAAGAGTTGACCGCGGGCGAGCCGGACGGGCAGGCATAGGGGATGATTCAAACGATCGCCATCGTGGGCGCCGGCGCCCTGGGGATTTATTACGGCGGCCGCCTCGCGCGCAGCGGCCGCGATGTGCGCTTTCTGGCCCGGAGCGATCTGGCGCGGCTGCGGGATCGCGGGCCGGTTCTTTCCTATGGCGGCGAGCGCCACGAGGCGGGGCCGGTTCGCGCCGCGGCGACACCGGAAGAGATCGCGCCGGTGGATATGGTCGTGATCGCCCTGAAAGCGACGGCGAACGACGCGCTCGCCCGGCTGCTTCCGCCGCTGCTCGGGCCGACGACGGCGGTCGTCAATTTGCAAAACGGGCTCGGCGTGGACGAGGCGGTCGCCGCCGTGGCCGGAGCGGAGCGGACGCTCGGGGCGCTTTGCTTCGTGGCGGTCAACCGTGTCGCGCCCGGCGAGGTCGTTTGTTCGGAGCAGGGATACATCGAACTTGGCGAGTTCGGCCGCGCGGCGGGTCCGCGCACGCGGGAGGTGGCGGATGTCTTCGCGGCGGCGGGAGTGAAGATCCGCGTGCGCGAAAGCCTGCTCGCCGCGCGCTGGCACAAGCTGGTTTGGAACGTGCCTTTCAACGGCCTGACCGTCGCGCTCGGCGGCGTGACCAGTGACGAAACCCTTCGCGATCCGGCGAACGAGGCGCGCGTCCGGGCGCTCATGGGCGAGGTGCAGGCCATCGCCCGCGCCGAGGGCGTGTCCATCGCGGACGACTTTCTGCGGAGCCAGATCGAGCTGACCAGAGGCATGCGCTACAAACCCTCGACGATGCTCGATTGGCAGGCGGGGCGGCCTCTCGAGCTGGAGCCGATCTGGGGCGAGCCGCTGCGTCGCGCCCGGCGGCTAGGCGTGCCGGCCCCGGAGTTGGAGCGGCTCCACGCCGAACTGCTGGCGCGCGCAGGGGAGCCAAAAAGAAAGGCCGATTCGGTCCATCCCGCATGACTCGCGAAAAACTGCTGTTTCTCTGCTCGCGCAACCAGTGGCGCAGCCCGACAGCCGAAGGGTTGTTCAAGGGGCATCCACGCTACGACGCCCGCTCGGCCGGGACCGAGAACGGGGCGCGGATCAAGGTGACCGCCTGCCATCTCGGCTGGGCGGACCGCGTGTTCTGCATGGAGCGCAAACACGCCGACCGTATCCGCGAGCGGTTTCCCGAGGAATGCGCCAGGTTGCCGATAGTCGTGTTGCGGGTGCCGGACGATTACCCGGCGAAGAACGACCCGGCTTTGATCGAGCACCTGCGCGCCGCGCTCGCTCCGCACCTGCCGGAAATGTGACCCCTTGCAACCTGTTGAACCGCTGGTAATCGCGCGCCGCTTGACGCACCTCCCAGATGAGCCTTCCGACGCGCTCCCCATCCGCCTCGGCCGCCTCGGGGGAACGCGATTTCGTCTCGTTTATTGGTTTTCGGCTGGCCTGAAAGCTTGGGGAGGATTGGTCTGCGCCGCTTCCCTCCATGCAAGCCGCTATCCCTCTGCCGGATGCTCCAAACGTGTCGATCAGTGAAGCTCCTCCTTGGGATCGCGTGGAGTTTGCGCCTCCCCCGCTCTGGGCAAACGCGGACGAGTCCTACGACCCCGCCTTTCGGGGCAAAGAGGGAGTCCACGTCACCCAGCTGCTTTGGTCTTGGCAGGTCGAGGCCGCTTCGGGCCGGACCTTCCATTCCACGGCGCGCCGGCTCGAGACCCCGGTCGCGGTGCAACATGAGTCGCAGTGGAGCCTCGATCTCGACGCCCGCGCCGCGCGGCTGACGCTGCACTGGCTGCGGATCGTCCGCGGCGGGTCTTCCATCGATCAGCTGAAGCGCGAGCGCATGCGCCTCCTTCAGCGCGAAACGCAGCTGGAGCATCATGTCATCGATGGGAGCTGGACCCTCCTGCTTGTGCTCGAGGACGTGCGGCCCGGGGATGTGATCGAGGCCGCCTACACGATGGAGTGGCGCCACCCGATCCGGCCGGACGGCTGCGAGATGTTTTTCGTCGTGCCGCCTCGCCTGCCGGTGTGCCGCTACCACCTCTCCGTGCTCAGCGAGCCGACGCGGAGCGATCTGCGTTGGAAAGCCTCCTCCGATGCGCCGGCGATGCGGGAGGAGACGTGCGCCGACGGCCGCCGCCGCTGGATTTGGGAGGGCGCGCAAGCGAAGCCCCGCGAGGAGGAGCCCAATCAGCCCACGACCTGTCTCGACTATATCTGGGTGCAGGTGTCCGACCTCGCGGACTGGGGCGAACTCGCCGCCCGCGTCGACGCCGCGTGGAGCGGCGCGGGCGAGAGCGCCGAGGCGGAGCAGATCGCGGCCTTCGCTAAACCCGCGACGGTGGACGCGGCGGCGATCACGGGCCTCGTGCGTCACTTGCAGGATAATTTCCGCTATCTGAGCATCAACCTGGAGACCGGCGGCTGGATCCCCGCGACCCCGCGGCGTGTCGCGCGGCAACGCCACGGGGACTGCAAGGACCTGGCCTGGCTCGCCGCCACCGTGCTGCGGAGCTGGGGCGTGGCGGCGCGCCCGGTGCTCGTCGGCACGGGCCTCCGCGAGCGCGTCGCCGATTTCCTGCCGATGACGATCGCCTTCAACCACGCGATTCTCGAGGTCGAGCACGTCGGCGCGACGCGTTGGTTCGATCTCACCGCCCGCGAGCAGGGCGGCACGTTCGAGACCCAGCCGGTCGGCTGGTTCGGCCGCGGACTGGTGATCGGCCGGCAGGGCGGTTTGCGGGTCCAGCCCGGCAAGAGGACGGGCGGCGCCTACTCGATGAAGGAGACCGTCCTCATCGATTCCAACAAGCACGCCGTATCGATTCTTGAGCTACGTCTGCGCGCCGAAGGGCTCCAGGCGGAGGGCTTTCGCCGCGAGCGCGCGGGACGCGGGGCGGAGGCTTTCGCCCGGGAGCGCGAGGACCAGGCGCGACGCCGGCACGCGCGGGCGCGGCGCGTCGGCGAACTCGCCTGGCGCGACGACCGCGACCGCAACGTCTGCGAGATCGTCGAGGTCTTCGAGGTGGCGGACGCGGTCTATGCCGGGGAGCATGGACAGCGGGCGGTCTACGACGCCCCGCCGAGCCTGTTGACGCAGGGTTTCCTGCTTCCGGACGAGGGGCCGCGGCGCGGACCCTGGGACATGCCATTCCCTCTCGAGGTGGCCCACGAGATCGTCGTGAAGTCGCCGGCGCTGGGCGTCGGATCCTCGCCGCGCCGCCGTTGGACGACGCCCGAGTTCGAGGCAAACATCGAGGGTTCCCTCGTGCGTGGCGCATGGACCAAGCGCGTGCGATTCCGCGTGGCCGCGCCGGAGATAGCGGCGGAGCGCGTCGAGGTTTACCGGCGGGATCTCGAGGCCTTGTTCAGGGAGCTCGGCTGGCGGATATTCCTGCCCTGGGGGCAGCCTCGCCCGCGCCGGGGCAATGCCTTTGGCCAATTGGATGAAACGGGGGAGGATCCGGTCGGCGGCACGCGTTTCGCGGTCGGCGAGGCGGCGCCCGTCCCGGCCGCTTCGGTGTCGCGGGCGAGCGCGTCCACGCCGGTCGAGGCGGCGTCGCCCGCGCCCGAGCCGACAGCGCCGCCGGTTCCCGTGGAAAAGGTGAAATTCACCTCCAAAGGCAAACGGCGCCGCCGTTCGTCGCTGGACAAGCGGATGGAGCGCGAATCAAGCAATCCGCTGCCCGGCATCCCGCTTTGGGCGCTGATCGTGGCGGCATTGCTGGTCGCCGCCCTGCTCATCTATTTCGCGAGAAACTACGCGGTGGCTCGCGCTTGAAGCGCCCGCCGCTCGGGCTACACGATCAGCGGTCCACCCGGGCGCAGGTGCGGGCGGTCTCGTGGACGTCCACGCGCGTGAGGAGCGGCAGAGTCGGGAGAAGTTGCTCCATGATCCAGGCGCCCAGGTTCTCGGCCGTGGTGGGCATGGGGAGAACGTCGTTCAGGTTCTGGTGATCGAGACGCGCGACGATCGGCTTCATCGCGTCGGACAGCTCGGCGAAATCCATCACGAAGCCGCGGGCGTCGAGCGGTCCGGTGCAAAAGATCTCCACGACGTAGGAGTGGCCATGCACGTTGCGGCACTGGTGCCCGACGGGCAGGTGCGGGAGCGAGTGGGCGGCCTCGAAGGCGAAACGTTTGCTGACGGTGAACTTCATCGCGGAGACGGCATCCAAAACGTGCTCGGGGGCCGATGTCACGGCGCGTCTTGCGGAGTGGCGGGATTTACCGACCCAGGTTTTCGAACCAGTGCTGCGCGAAGAAACGCTTCTCCTCGGGCAGGAGCGTGGGGGCGGTGCCGAGGAGCGGGCGCAGGGCCGAGCTCATCTGCAAGGAGACGAGGATGAAGATGATCAGCCAGACCTTGAGGTGGCCGAGGTCCGACGCGTCGGAACCGGTGGCGCAGGCGGCGAGGCCTTTGATCAGTCGCACGCCGAACCACATCCCGATGATCCAGAAAAGCAGGTGGAGCAGGCCCATCATGACGAGCGAGTCGGTCGACTGGGAAAAGATCCACGCGACGGGCGCGAAGCCGATGAGCAGCAGAGTAACCAGCGCGACCATGCCGAGAAGGGCTCCCGTCACCTGAGCGGGGCGAAGCTCGGCGCCGTTGAGGCAGAGAAAGATGTGCAGGCTGGGGAGGCAGAGAAGGATGCTGGCGAAAAGCCCGGTCGTGAGCTTGGCGGGCGCGGCCCAGAGCTGCGTGCCGCCGGACAGGCTGCCCATGACCAGACCGTAGATCGCTCCGCAGACGGCGATGACGACGGCGAGACGGGCGAGGATCGCCCCCGGCCGCCCCTCGCCGAGGGCGAGCAGCAGGCGGCCGGGGTTTTT
Source organism: uncultured Verrucomicrobiota bacterium (assembly GCA_946481225.1). Next base: position 7,809 of record CAMLNJ010000022.1, read on the forward strand.
GAGGAGCGTCTCGAGCACGGCCGGGAAGGTCGGCGCGAAAGGATGGGCCGGGTCGGGCTCGGCCGCGGACGGGGACCGAGGCGGAAGGGCGGGCGGGAGCGAAGGCGTATCGGATGGGTTCATGGTTTGGTTGGGTTGAGCGGGCGCAAATCAGAGGAGGCGCTGGAGCGCGCCCCAGACGGCCTCGAAAAAATTGCCGCGCATCGGCTCCGCGCGGAGGAACTCGACCGGCAGCCCGGGCGAGCCGATGAAGGGGCGAAGGATCCAGGCGAGCTGGGTGCCGAGGAGGAGATTGCCGCCCAGCCAGGCGAGAAGCGTGGTCGTCGCGGCCCGCGGGTTTGGCGCGAAGCGCCGGAGCAGGGAGAGCAACCGGGCGTTGGCCATCACGCCCGCATAGGCGATGAGGGCGACGTGAGTGAGTAGCGTGAGGCTATGTCCGGAGCCGGCCGCGGAGGAGGCGAGCGGCGGCGTGTTCCAAAGCCCGAAGAAGGTGAGCGGGGCGAAGGCGGCGAGGATGCAGGCGGCGAGCGTGAAGCTCAGCAGGATGGCGGCGGACGCCTGCCGGAGGCCGAGGCCCGCGCCGGTCGCCTGGGCGAGCATGCCGTTCAAAAGCGCGTTGCCGCCGCAGGTCAGGAAGATGAGGAGCGGGATCTTGATCGCGGTGTAAACGGATTGCAGCGGCGAGCGCCAGAGCCCGACGGAGACGCCGTAGAGGCCGCAGCCGGCGAGGGTGACGAGGCCGCAGAAGAGCAGCCAGCGCGGGGAGCGGTCCTCCAGCATCGCGGCGATCTCGTCGGTGCGCCCGAGGCAAAGCGCCCGGAGGCGGCGGGGATAGCTGGCGGAAGGCGCACCGGTCATGATGCGCAGGATGCCGTGGCCGCGTGCGCTTTTTATGAAGTCGCGATGAAGAGCGGATGAAATCGACGGATCGCACTCGGGCTTGGCCAAGGCGGTCGAAAGCCTGCAGGCTGACACGTTTCATGTCCTGGGTTCTCGCCAGTCTCCTCTCCGCCTTCTTCCTCGGCATCTATCAACTTTGCACGAAGCACGCCGTGCACGAGAACGCGGTGCTGCCGGTGCTCTTCTGGTCCAACGTGTGCAGCGCGACGGTGTGGACCCTGCTGCTGGCCGCCGGCGCGGCGCTGCCCGAAGCGCTGCCCGCGAGCCTGCACGTGGCGGATCTCGGCTGGCGCGAGCACCTGCTCTTGATGGCGAAATCGGCGATCGTGGCCGGCTCGTGGGTGTGCAGCTACTTCGCCGTGAAGCACCTGCCGGTCTCGCTGGCGGCGCCGATCCGCGCCACCGGGCCGATGTGGACGCTGCTCGGCGCCTTGATCGTGCTGGGCGAGCGCCCCTCGTGGCTCGAGTTCATCGGCGTGGCGATCACGCTGGCCTCGTTCGTCGGGTTGTCGTTGGCGGGCGCGAAGGAGGGCGTTCATTTTCATCGCGACCGGTGGGTATGGTGGCTGATCGGCGGCACGCTGCTGGGCACGGTCAGCGGGCTTTACGACAAATACCTGCTCGGCACGGCGGGCTTCGACGCGGCGACCGTGCAATGCTGGTTCTCGGTCTACCTCGCGGCGCTTTTCCTCCCGATCACGGCCGGTTGGTGGCTGCGTTGGTGGCCGCGCAACGAGTTTCACTGGCGCTGGAGCATCGTCGGCGTGTCGTTCGCGCTGTTGACGGCGGACTTTCTTTACTTCGACGCGCTGCGCGAGCCCGAGGCGCTGGTGTCGCTCGTGTCGAGCCTGCGCCGAGGCAGCACGCTCGTGGCCTTCGCCGGCGGGCTGTGGCTCTTCGGCGAGAAAAACGGACGTCAAAAACTGCCCGCCGTGCTGGGTATCGTGGCGGGGATGGTTCTGACGATATTCGGGTAGCGGGGCGGATGCCTCTGGCGCGTCGCCTTAAAAAGCGAAGGCTATGCCCCGGGCGGACGCACGGGCCGCCGCCCAAGGACCGCGCCCCATCGGCCCGGGGTGCGCAGGCCCGGTTGGGGGAGGGCGCGGGAGCGCGTAGGGTGGGGATAGGTTCCGCTTCGCATCCACCAACCCCTGAACCCAACCACAAACATGAGCGCTAAAGACTATCAACAGGACGCGAACCGCGATCCTCTCACGGGCGAACCTCGCTCGCATCCCATCGGCACCGGCGTCGGAGCTGCGGCGGGCGGCGCGGCCGCCGGAGCGGCGGCGGGCACGGTCGCCGGACCGATCGGCACCGGCATCGGCGCGGCGGTCGGAGCGGTGGCAGGCGGCCTGGCAGGCAAAGCCGCCGCGGAGAAATTCAATCCGACCGAGGCGGGCGACTTGCGCCGCTTCATCGACTACACCGTCGTCGACCGGGAAAACGACAAGATCGGCAGCATCGACGCCGTCTGGGAAGACCACACCGCGCAACCCGCCTATATCGCGGTGCGCACCGGCTGGCTCGGCATGGGCAAGGCCCATGTGGTCCCGGCCCGGAACGCGGAGGTGAACGAGGTCCGCAAAACCGTCCGCGTGCCTTTTTCGAAGGACGAGATCAAGAACGCGCCGAGCTTCGACTCGCAGGACGACATCACGGAGGAGACCGAGTTCACCATCTCCTCGCATTACGGTTTGGGCCGCGATTGGAACCGCTCTTCCGCGGGCGACTGGGCGGCCCCATCCGAACCGCAATTTGAAGAGGGCATGGAAGTCTCCCAGGATCTCGGCGCCCCCCGCGGGGAGCCGACGGCCACGCAGGGCCGGGAGGAAACGCGGGTGCGTCTTAACGAGGAGAAACTGAAGGTCGGCAAGCGCGAGGTGGAGAGCGGCGGCGTGCGCCTGCGCAAGGTCGTGCGCAGCGAGACCGTCAACGTGCCGGTCGATCTTCAGCGCGAGGAAATCGAGATCGAGCGCACGCCGGCGAGCGGCGCCGGCGCCGGAGACGCGACGATTTCCGAGGATGAGATTTTCATCCCCTTGCGCCGCGAGGAGGCGGTGATCGAGAAGACGGTGACGCCTCGCGAGGAGGTGCGCGTCTCCAAGCGACGCGAGACGGATCAGCGGAACGTGCGCGAGGAGGTCCGGCGCGAGGATGTGGAGATCGAGCGCCAGAACCCGCCGCGCTAGCGTAGTGCGTCGAAAACAACGACACGCTCCTCGACATGGGCGGGATGCCGGCGGGATGCCCATGCCACGTGGCACGGGCATCCCGCCCGTCGGCTTTGGGAACGGCCCACCGATTCTTGCACCTGTTAGCGGAGCCACGACGAGGCGGCGCGGATTTCGGGTCCGCCAGGATGCAGATTCATCCGCCGGGCGAGCAGATTTCATGTCTGCCTACTTCGCGTCCGTTTTGAACCGTGCCAATCTGTGGAATCCGTGGTCGGTTTGAACTGCGATTTCCGACGGATCGTAACTTCGCGCTACCTCGTCGGGGCGGGGTCCCGCCCCTCGGTCTGGACGGCCAGCCACGGGCCCACCGAGACGCCGTGCACCATGATGGAAAAGGCGACGAGCGTGAGGGTCATGGACACGAGCCGCTCCGTCAGGTCGGCCGGCAGGCCTTGGGCCACGGCGAAGAAAAGGTAATACACGGAACCGATGCCCCGGATGCCGAACCACGCGACCGAGCCGAGCTGAAAGCGTGAAAAACAGCCGAGCGGTGAAAGCAGGGGCAGCACCGCGAGCGGGCGGATCAGCAGAAAAAGCAGGGGCGCGAGCCAGAGCATTTCCCAAGCGACGCCGGCCGTGGCTAGCACGATGCCGACGACGAGGACGAGCGTCACCTCGAGGAGGTGGTCGATCTGCTCGTTTGTGCCGAGCAGGGCCTCGGTCAGGTAGCCGGGGGCGGTGCGCGGGTCGGACGCCAAGTCGCTTTCCACGGTCTTGAGGGAGCCTGCCGGCACCTCGGTCGCCACGCTCACGATCCCGGCCGGGCTGCGTTCCCGCTCGACGGCGCGCAGGGCCGCGCCCGCGGCGAAGACGCTGAGAAAACCATACGCGCGCAGTTCGACCGCGGCCGCGTAGGACACGCCGACCACGCCGAGCACGATATACTCGCCGTAGGCGAGGGCGTTGCCGAATCGCCGATTCAGCCAAAGCAACAGCCTGCCCAGGGAACGGCCGACCACGGCGCCTATGCCCAGGCCGGCAAGCACCGCCCAAACGACGTCCAAACTCCACCAACGCCACGCGGCCACGCCGAGGTCGTCTCCGCGCAGGAGCGCGAGACCGAGCATCACGAAAGGAAAGGCCGTGCCGTCGTTTAAGCCCGCTTCGGCGCTGAGCGTGAGCCGAACCTGGTCGAGATCATGGGCGTGCCGGATCTGCACGTCCGAGGCGAGGACCGGGTCGGTCGGCGCGATGATCGCGCCGAGGAGGATCGCCGCGCCCCAGGACCAGCCGAGCCCGAAGACCGCCACCGTGGCCACCAGCGCGACCGTGATGGCCATCGAGACGAATGCGAGGCGGAGGGCGGGGCGAAGGAGCGAATCGAGCGGACGCAGGCGGAGCTTCAGGCCGACCGTGAAAAGGGAGATGATGACGGCGATCTCCGCGGCATGGTGCAGCCAGTCCGCCGCCCGCGCGGGATCGATGCTCGCTATCGAGAGCCCCCAAGGACCGATCCCCGCCCCGACCAGCAGATAGAGCATGGCTGGTGTAAAGGGCGCGCGCTTCACCCAGGGGTGGGCGAGCCCCATGGCGAGCACGAGGGCGCCCGCGAGCATGAGCCAATGATTGAACGGCATGCGGGAGGGACAGCCCGTGTCGGCCTCGGTGCGCCCGGGAAAACCCGGCGGCGCGCCCGGCGCGGCCGCCGGATGCCTGTCACCGAGGCCCCGGCCAGCCGTCGGAAGCGGAAGAACGCGTAGCGAAGCCGGGTTGCGCGCCGTCTCGTCGCCAGTAGACTCGTCCGCACCGTGACAACGAACCTCGCCCTTTTCGCAAGCCTCGCCGCAGTCGCTCTCGTCGGCTGTTCCAAATCCTCGTCCAAAGGCTCGTCCACCGCGGCCCCGGAGAATCCGCCGCCGAGGCGCAACACGGCGGAATCGCTCGGGATCATGTCCGAGTCCGCCGAGGGCTACGCCCAGGCGCCCGCGCCCACGGCTCCGGCCGCACCCGCGCAGCCGGCTGCGCAGGAGAATCCGCCTCCGGCCACGGAGGCGCCGCAGGGCATCCGGCGGACGCTCACCGCGGCGGACGGGCGGAAGGTCGAGGCGGAACTGCTCGCGCGGGGCGAAGGCACGGTGAAGTTTCGCCGTCTTTCCGACGCGCAGGAGTTCGTCTTTCCCTTGGAGAAACTTTCATCGGAGGATCAATCCTTCATCCGCGAAAGCGCGTTGCCGGTGATCGCGGCGCGGTGACGCGGGAGGGCGCCGCGGGGCGGCTTGGTTCCCGCGGCCGTTTCTGGGGTCAGGCCTTGGCCGGACAATTGAACATCCAGCGGATGCCGTAGCGGTCGGAAAGGGAGCCGAAATAGGCCCCCCAGAACATGTCTTGCAGCGGCATTTCCACGATGCCGCCCTCGCCGAGCGCGGCGAAGAGGCGCTCGGTTTCGGCGCGGGTGTCGGGTTCGAGGTTGATGTAGACGTTGTTGCCGACGTTGAGCTTAAAGCCTATCGATTCGGGCGAGTCGGTGCCCATGAGGACGTGGCCGCCGAGGATGGGCAGGGCGACGTGCATCACGAGGTTGGCGTCGGCCTCGGACAATGGCGGTTGGCCGGGACAGGGAGGCCCGTCCTTGAAGCGGGCGATCGGACAGACGAACTCGGTTTTGAAAACCGACCGGTAGAAGGTGAAGGCTTCTTCGGTGTTGCGGGGGAAGTTGAGGTAGGTGCTGACGCGGGCCATGGTGTGATCGGGTTGAGTTGAGGGTTC
>CAMLNJ010000023.1 GCA_946481225.1 uncultured Verrucomicrobiota bacterium
ACCGCCGCCGTCTCCGTCGGCAACGGCGGCGCGGCCAGCTCCGTCACCGTCACCGGCTCAGGCTCCAACTGGACCGGCACCGGCCAGACCGACATCGGCACCCGCGCCCAAGGCACGCTCAACATCCTCGCCGGCGCCACCGTCAACGGCACCACCAGCACGCTCGGCAACAACACCAATGGCCAGGGTTTCGCCAACGTCAGCGGTGCCGGCAGCCAGTGGATCAACACCGGCAACCTCACCGTCGGCAACTTCGGCCGCGGCACTCTCTCGATCGACTCCGGCGGCGTCGTCCGCAGCGCCGCCGGCACCATCGGCGCCTCCTTGAACGCGAGCGGCGGCAGCTTCGCCACCGTCAGCGGCACCGGCAGCCAGTGGATCATGAGCAGCACCTTCAACGTCGCCTCCTCCGGCAACGGCAGCCTGACCGTCAACAACGGCGGCAGCGTCAGCAGCACCGGCGGCGCCACCATCGGCGCCAGCACCACCCACACCACCGCCTCCGTCACCGTCAGCGGCACCGGCAGCACTTGGAGCACCGGCGCCGGCCTCGTCGTCGGCGGCATCGGCATCGGCAACCTCGCCGTCGACTCCGGCGGCGTCGTCTCCGCCGCCACCACCGCGGTCATCGGCAACAACTCCAACGGCAACGGCGCCGTCACCATCACCGGCGCCGGCAGCACCGTGACCGGCACCCGCGCATTCATCATCGGCAACAACGGCCAGGGCGTCGTCACCCTCGCCGACGGCGGCGTCGCCAAATCCGGCGCCACCGGCTCGGGCACCCTCTCGATCGCCAACGGCGCGAGCAGCGTCGGCACGCTCAACATCGGCGCGGCCGCCGGCAGCCCCGCCGCCGCGGGCGGCATCGTCTTCGCCGGCACGATCACCAAGGGCGCCGGCACCGGCACCCTCCAGCTCAACACCACCGGCACCGGCGCCTCGCCGTATTACCTTTCCAAGGACGGCACCTCCACAGGCGGCAACGTCAGCGTCACCGGCGCCCTGACGGTCACCAACACCGCCGGCTACAACGTCCTCACCGGCACCACCAGCTACACCGGCACGACGACCATTAACAGCGGCAGCACCCTCCAGTTCGGCAACGGCGCCTCCGGCTCCGGCGGCTCGGGAGGCAACATCGTCAACAACGGCGCGCTCGTCTTCAACCCCGGCGCCTCCCCGGTCAACGGCACCGGCGTCATCTCCGGGACCGGCGGCCTCACCAAGAACGGCACCGGCACGATAAACCTGACCGGCACCAACACCTACACCGGCGTCACCACCATCAACGACGGTGTGCTCGGGGCCGCCGTCCTCGGCGACGGCGGCACGGCCAGCAGCATCGGCCAGACGTCCAGCGCCGCGAGCAACCTGATCCTCAACGGCGGCATCCTCCGCTACACCGGCACCGGCGGCAGCACCGACCGCCAGGTCACCGTGACCACCGCCGGCGGCGGGCTCGAGGCTTCGGGCAGCGGCGCCTTCACCTACACCGGCGCCCTCACCTTTGCCGGCACCGACACCGCCCGCACCTTCAGCGTCGGCGGCACCGGCACGGGCACGCTCACCGCCACCCTCGCCAACAACGGCTCAGGCGTCACCAGCCTCACCAAAACCGGCAGCGGCAGCTTCACCCTCGACGCCGCCAACACCTACACCGGCACCACCACGATCAGCGCGGGCAACCTGGTCATTTCCGCCGACAACAACCTCGGCCCCGCCCCCGCCTCCCCGACCGCGGGCCACCTCTCCCTCGGCGGCGGCCGGCTCCTCGCCAGCACCTCGCTCACGCTCTCGTCCAACCGCGGCATCACGCTCACCGGCGGCACCAGCGGCCTCTCCGCCGCCGCCGGCGCCACGCTCACCTACGGAGGCGCCATCGCCGGCGCGGGCAACCTCGCCTACGGCTCCGCCGGCACCGGCACGGTGCTCCTGCTCGGCACCGACACCCACACCGGCACCACCCAGGTCAGCGGCGGCGGCACCCTCCGCACCGGCGCCGTCAACGCGCTCTCCGCCTCCTCCGCCCTCACCCTGGCCAACACCGCCGGCACCCTCCTCGACCTCGACGGTCGCGACCAGACCGTCGCCTCCCTCGCCGGCGGCGGCGCCTCGGGCGGCAACATCGCGCTCGGCTCCGCCACGCTCACCACCGGCGCCAACAACACCAGCACCAGCTACGCCGGCATCCTCTCCGGCACCGGCGGCCTGACCAAGACGGGCACCGGCGTCTTCACCCTCACCGGCGCCAACACCTACGACGGCGCGACGACCATCGGCGCCGGAACCCTCCGCGTGAACGGCAGCCTCGGCAACACCGCCGTCGACATCGCGGCCGGCGCCACGCTCGACGGCACGGGCACCATCGGCGGGGCCACCAGCGTCGCGGGCCTGCTCAACCCCGGCGTGACGATCGGCACGATCACCTTCGGCTCCGACCTCGCGCTCCTTGGCACCAGCACCACCACGTTCGCCGTCAACAGCACCTCCAGCTTCGACCGCGTGGTCGTCGGCGGCGAATGGACTGCGGGCGGCACCCTCTCCCTCGCCTTCGGCGGCGCCTTCGATCCCGTCCTCGGCGATAGTTTCGACCTCTTCGACTTCTCGACCGCGGGCGCCGGCTCCTTCGCGAGCCTCGAGCTTCCGACGCTCGCGGACGGGTTGGTCTGGAACACCGGCGCCCTATACACGACGGGCACCCTGAGCGTCGCCTCGGCCATTCCCGAACCCGCGAGCGCCGCCAGCCTCCTCGGCCTCGCCGCCCTCGCCCTCGGCGCCGGTCGCCGTCGCCGCAGAACCGAATAGGCGCGAAGCGTGGCACAGGCATTCCTGCCTATGTCACCCCCAGGGCCCGCCGCCACGGCTTGCGTCGGCACATCCCCATGGAGGAGCTTTCCGCCCTCCATGGGTTCCCCTCGTCGTCTTGGGTTCGCGCTCATTCTCGCCTCCACCGCATTCTCGTTCGCGTCCGCCGCGGATAAAGAGCTCCCGCCCCCGGAAGCCACGGAGCAGTGGTCGCCCGAACCGCCGATAGTAAAAGCGCCTGCCGACGGCGTGCCCTCGGACCCTGTCGTGTTGTTCGACGGAAAGAATCTCGACGCTTGGGAGTCGACCAAGACCGCCGGCGCGCCCGCGCCGTGGAAGGTCGAGAGCGGAACGGCAGCGCCGTTTCGCCGCCGACTCGACGAAAGCGCTCCGCGCTTCCGCTACGTGAGAGAAAGACACACGGACAACCGGGCACCGATTCAATCACCCACCGGGTAAGCGTGGCCCAACTGCCGTTTCCCGGATAAGACCAAACCCGGAGTCATCCCCTCGGCTCGACCCGGTCAAAACGGCCGCGCGGGCAGTTGGGGATTGAGCACCTTGCGGGCGCTTTCGCCACCGCACACAGGCAGGCCGGTCGGATCCAACAAGCCGGCCTGAACCAGAACCCCGGCTTGGTCCCAATAGATGTGCTCGTGAGAAATCTTCCCTTCTTTAAACCCAACGATGACGGCCACCGCCATTTCGATTCTTCTGCCGGTCGGCTGAACCCCTGGTAATAGCCAGTCGATCGGCGTGGTATGGGTAAAACTGATCACCAGTTCTTCCACCACTTGATCGAGACCGACGGTGCGGGAGATGGTGATGATATTAACGTCGGGCGGGAAAAATTTTCCCACCAGATGGTCACGATAGAACTGACGCACGCCCTCGCGTCCCACTCCGCCCGTCATCACCGGCACATGGTTGAGGTGAGGGCAATCCGTCATAGTGGCCATCGTGGTGTCGAGGTCGCCGCGCAGCTCAGCATCAACGTGTTGCTGGAACAACTCGACCATCGCCTGTTGGGCTACCGATAATATTTGTGCCATAAGAGAAGTCCAAAATCTCCGGCCATTGAAGACAGCGCCTAAGGGGCGATAAGTGATATTATTTCGCCATCCGGATGGCGGCTTCGAGTTGCGGTGAAAGGTCCGTATGATGGTGGACCATTTTCCATTGGCCGTTTATCAACCGAAAGATGTTCGTCGCCCGATGACTGACCCGCACCGGCTTGCCGTCCGTGCTCATGTTTTCGCCCTCCTCGACGCAGACCGTATAGCCCATGTCGCCGGCAACTTGGACAATCAGATCTTTGTAGCCGACGCGCCCGCCGATCTTCATCGCGGCCTCTTTCTTAAACTCTTCGCCCACCTCTTTCCAGCCCGTCAACCGACCGCCGAAGGGTCCCATGTCCGTAACCTCGTCTTGATGCGCCCAAATCGCGTTCATGGGGGCGAGATCACCGGTGAACATGGCGTTGAGCGCGGCGTAGAATTGATCGTTGGCCGCACGAAGTCCTTTTTCCGCTTCCGTAGTTTGTTCACCCGCGCTCCGGGTGGACGATTTTTCTTGTTGGGCGAAACTTGAATTGACCGCCAGAAGGGCCGCAAAAATCAGCAGCCAGCGAATGAAGACATTGCTTTTCATAAATCAAAAGTCCCTTTGGACATTGGGGTTACTGTTGCCGCTACACTTGGAAAAAGACGTGTGCTCGATAAGCAGGCAACCCCTTATTTGAAAACCATGCTCCTCCTCGCGGGTGCACCGGCGGCCCACGAAGAAGAGGCCGGAAGCAGGGCGGGGCGGAATGGCACCAAATAAAAAAGGGGGCCGGCAAATGACGATCAACTCGTGCCTCTTATAAACACGCTTACCCAATCACTTGCCCGCCCGGCCAATCGTTTCAACTGCGGTGTATAGGGTTAGATTGATCGTGGTCGTGCCGGTGGCGAGGCTGGCACCGGAAATTTTCTGGGTGCCCGTGCCGGTCTTGGTGATGTCGAAGCGGCTGTTTTCGTTGTTCGCTCCGGTGGTGAAGGCGTTGCCGCCGAGGGTGCCGGTGAAGTTATAGGTGTCGGCAATGGTGCCGCCGGTCCAGTTTGCAGTATTGGACCAATTAAATGCGCCACCGACAAAGCTGCTGATGGCGCTGCCCCACGCGCGAGGGCCGGTGGCTCTCCCGCGCGCCACGGCTTGCGTCGGCGCATGATATCGGAGGATTTTCCGCCCTCCATGGGTTCCCCTCGTCGTCTTGGGTTCGCGCTCATTCTCGCCTCCACCGCATTCTCGTTCGCGTCCACCGCGGATAAAGAGCTCCCGCCTCCGGAAGCCACGGAGCAGTGGTCGCCCGAGCCGCCGATAGTAAGAGCGCCTGCCGACGGCGTGCCCTCGGACGCTGTCGTGTTGTTCGACGGAAAGAATCTCGACGCGTGGGAGTCGACCAAGACCGCCGGCGCGCCCGCGCCGTGGAAGGTCGAGGACGGCGCCATGACCATCATGCCGAGAAGCGGCGGCATTCGCACGAAGCGGAGTTTTGGCGACCTGCAATTGCATGTGGAGTTTCGCACGCCGGCGGAGATCAAAGGGAGCGGTCAGGACCGAGGAAACAGCGGCGTTTTTCTGATGGGGCGTTACGAGGTGCAGGTGCTCGATTCCCATGACAACAAGACCTACGCCAACGGCCAGGCCGCGGCGGTTTACAAGCAGCGCCCGCCGCTCGTGAACGCGTCGAGCCCGCCCGGCGAGTGGCAGACCTACGACATCGTTTGGATCGCGCCGCGCTTCGGCTCCGCCGGCGAGCTGCTGGCGCCCGCCCGCGTCACCGTTTTTCACAACGGCGTGCTCGTGCAGCACGACGTCGAGCTCAAAGGCCCGACCACCTATCGCGGCATCCCCGCTTACAAGCCCCACGCCGACAAGCTGCCGATCGAATTGCAGGACCACAACGAGCCTGTCTCGTATCGCAACCTCTGGGTCCGCGAGCTGGCGTTTCCAAGTCCGCGCTAGCCGCCTCGAGCCCGGAGATTCCGACGCGACGACGGGGCCGGCTCCTTCAATTCAACGGCTCGTGACCGGGGAAATCGTGCCGCCGTCGATGAAGCGGATCGAACGCCGGACGGGCAGCACTCTGACAAACACCTCGCGCGTCTGCCCCGGCCCGATCTCGAGATCGGTCTCCGGAGTCTCGATCAGGTGATGAGGCGGAAGGTTGTTTTTATGGACCCGAAGCGTCCATTTGCCGGGTCGTAGATTATCGAAGGAGACCGCGCCGTCTGAATCGGTGAGTTGCCGCAGCACTTCCCGGCCGTTGGTGAGCTCCACCAGACCCGCTGAAAAACCGCCAAGGGCCTTGTATTCCTTTTCGGCGCCGGCTCCACGATCACCCGGCCCGAGGCCGCCGCGGGCGTCGCCGAAGAGGACGATTTTGCCGCGGACGCTCGCGGCATCCACCACGCCGACCGAGAGCTCCCTCGCCTCGTCCTTCTCGACCTCGACGGCAAGAGGCACGGGATCGAGCGTGACCCGACCCGGGCCAAGGGAGCTTTGCTCGACGTTCACCTGATAGGTGCCGGGGCGGAGCGAGGGAAACACGAAACGGCCCTGGCGGTCCGTGACGGCGGTGATGCCGTTGGCGGTGACGATCACCCGGGAAAGCGGCTGCGAGACGCCGCCGACGCGTTCAAAGATTTGCCCGCGCAACACCCCGCCGCCTTTTTTCTTCGAGACCGGCAGTCCAAAGGGAATCATATAGCTGACACTCACCGAGGTGAGCGCCTCGCTCGAGCCCAGGTCGTTCTGCCAACGGGTCCGAAGGGACGCCACGTGCCGGTTCGGCATCGTGTAACTGATCGCGCCCGAGGCCGTGTCCTGCACGCGCGCGGTGCGGGAATCGTATTGGTTACGTGTGTAGTCCAAGTCGACGTCGACGCGGGGTCCCAGCGTCCAGTGCGCCGACACTCCCAGGGTTTGCGAACGCTCGGTCGGGTCCACGTTGCTGGAAGACGATCCGACCGACCCGTGCACGGAGTAGGATTGCCCGGTGGTCGGCCGGTAGGAAACGAAGGTGCTGAGGCGCGCGACGGTTTCATTCTCGTCGCCCTCGCCCGAAACGTTTTTCCCGATGACGCCGAATTCCGCAAAACTCTGCACGCTGAACTTGTCCCGGCTGTGCCCGACGCCTAGGCGGGCCGATTTCTCCAGGCTGTCCCGCGAGGTCGTTCGCCCGTCGGCATGGCGTTCGATATGCTGGTATTCAAGCGACAGATCGGTGCGGTCCGAGACGCGGAACAGCAGTCCGGGCCGATAAGAGGTCTGGCGGCTGGCGTAAACCGCCAGCGGCGAAGCCCGGTCGGCATACGAGTTGGCGTAGGCGTCGCGCGCCGCCTGGTTGAAGGACGCCTTGCCGCGCAGAGGCCCGTGAATGGGGAAAGTCACCGCGGCCTGCGTGCTCTCGGTCGCATGGTAATAGCCGAAGAACTCGTTCCCCGCCTTGATTCGCTCAAGCGAGTAGGTGACGTCTTCGAACAGCCGCCCGCGGGCCTCCGCGCGGTGGGCCTGCGACTCGGGGCCGGACCCGGCCGAGCTCGCTCCATATTCCAGATCGAGATCGAGCCGCTCCCCAAAGTCGAACCGGGGCCGAAGGCTGACGAGATCGACCGGGCCGACCGACTCGGGAAGAGAGGCAAGCCCCGGCTCGCTCTTATGAAGCGCGCTCGCCTGGACCGAAAAAGCGGGGGTGTATTGGTGCGTCACATACGCGCCCGCGGTCTGGAACTCCCGCGTGCGCCCGACCGTTTCCATGAAGAACGCGCCCGCACTCGTCGGCCCGGGATGAAAATCCACCGCGGCGCCGCGCCCGTAGTTGAAGCGCTGCGTCAGCGGCGACAGGGAATAGTTCCGGTCCCCGACGTGGAGATCGAGCTCGGGGCCGTGGTAGCTGACGCGGTATTCGTCCCGGAGCCCGAACATGCTTTGGCGCTCGAGCGACGGGCCGCGAAACAGGAAATCGAGGCGCTGTTTCCGCTCTTCGTCGACGAAGCCGTCGCCGGAAAACTCGCTCTGTGCGCCCGCGCGTCCGTTTTCCGCCACGGCGGTGAGGCGCAGTCGGGCCGGCAGCCGCACATACGGGTCGAGATCGCCGGAAACGCGCGGGATGATGTTCACCGCAACCGCGCGGGCGGCGGTGATTTTCGCGCCGTCGGCGCCGGTCGAAGCGACCGTAAACCGGACGACCTGCGTCAAGGGCTCCCGCTGCTCGACATCGGTTTCGAAATGCGCGCGGAAAACATGCGAGGCGGCCGGCTCGATCCAGACCTCAGCGGCCTCCAGGCGGACGGGGCGGGCCGGCGAAGCCTGCGCGGATATCGCGACCTTCAGCCGGCTGTTGCCGCGGTTGATGATCCGGAGCCGGGGCGCGCAGGCTTCTCCGGCGATGACCGTCTCCGTCTGATCCTCGCGAACGAGCTCCAGCTTGCCGACGGGCAGGACGACCACCGTCAGGCGGGCCGTCGCCACCGGCGCCCGCGCGGGGGCATCCGAGAGGGTGTAATCGATATCGAAGGAGCCGGACGGCGACGCGGCCGAAACGACAAAGGCGACCAGGCGAAGTTCGCGCCGGCCCGGCGCCAGCGGGATCGGCGTGGAGGGCGGCGAGATTCTAAGCCAGCCCGAGGGCAGACCGAAGCTCTCTTCGTAGACGGCGTCGGCGTCGCTCGTATTCGAGACGAGGATACTGGCGGTCACGATCTTCCCGGGCGTCACCTCGACGACCCGGGGAGAGGTCAGCCGCGCATCACCCTCGCCGCCGGCGTGCAGAAGCGAAGCCGCGACAAAAAGAAGCAAAAACCGCGACCACCGCCTCAAGGCACGATCTCCAGCGCATACTGGGCGCCGGTGACGTATTCGCCGCCCGTGTCCATCACGACCATCGCCGTGTATTTTCCGGCCGGCACGTCGGTGAGATCGACTTTGTAGCGCACGGAACAGCCGGGATAGATGCGCCAGCGGCCGCCTTCGAAACGTCCGAGGGAGACGCCCTGCTCATTGAAGAGCTCGGCCCAGAGTCCCGGGATCTGGGCCCGTTCGCCCGTGTTGGCGACGTCGAGCCGAAGGACCCGCTTGCCCCCGTCGGAGACGAGGGATTTGTCCTGAACCTTAAGCTCCTCGGTGCCGGTGGAGCCGATCTCGGAGACGATCTGAACGGCGAAACGTGTGACGGTTTGGAGACCCATCGAGATCTTGTTCTCGGCACCCTCGACCGCCGGGGGCGGAGTGGCGACCGGCTCGATCATGATCATGCTCCAATACGTGCCGACGACGGCCACGTCTTTGGGAACTACGCCCTTGTAGTAGACCGACGCGGTGCCTTGCGGGGGCAGAGTCACGCGGGAGGGGCTCGCGTTCAACCATGCGGCGTTGGAGCGGGCATGGATCGCGGGCTTCTCGTAGCGGTTGTTGCCATCGGCGGTAAACAGGTAGTCGTTCTGGGCCACGCTCATTTCGACGGCGTCGTCACCGGTGTTTTTCAGGAGGATGATACCCTCGAAGGCCTCGCCCGACTGGACGTTGTGGTGCCGGGCGAGGCTGCCGATCACGGAGACGCCGCCGAGACACCGGCCGACCAGCGCGAGCATGAGGCAAAGGGAAAGCAACAAGGACGATTTCATAGACGCTTATTCGATAAGAAGGGTGAAAATGACACCGGAGCCGTAGAGGTCGGGAGCCACGGCCTTGGACATGCCCGTCAGCCGATACTGAACCGCGATGTTCGCGCGATCGCCGCTGCCGGAGAAAAACTCGGCGTCCAAGGTCGAGAGCGCCACGTAGCTGCCGCCGCCGGCCACCGCGCCCGAGCCGGTGCCGTCGGAGGTGCGCCGGACGAAAAGTTCGAAACGTTCGTGCCAGGCGCCGTCGGAGCGGCGGGCGAAAAGCCGCCAGGAGGCGCCGCCGGTGTTGGAAATGGCGAGCGTGGCGACGCCGGAATCGCTGTCATGCTGGCTGATCAGGTCGCTGCCCGCCCCGGCGATGAGATCGGACGCGCCGATGGTTTTGATCCAGTTTCCGCTGGATGAAACGTCGGCGCTCCACGTTGCCGCGGGGGCAAGCGCCAGGAAGAGGAGACGGTGTAGAACCGTGGCTTTCACCGAAGAAAAAGCGGGTGCCGGCCACGCCAGGCACCCGCTTCGATCCCACCAAGAAAGCTTGCGAATGAAAACTTAGGCGCCGGCCGTGATGGTCAGGGTGACGGTCCGGGTATCGGAGGCCTGGACGCCCGCGGCCGAGGTGGCGGAAAGGCCGTAAGCGATGGTCTTGCCGCTTTCGTTCAGCGTGCTGATGCCGGTGACGACATCCTGCGCGACCGCGGTAAGCGCCACCGCCCCCGCGCTCGTGGCGCCGGTCGGGGCGGCGAGATTGACGGTCAAGGTCACGCCGGAAGGCATCGCCGCATCGAGCTCGGCGGTGATCTTCCGTCCGGTTTCGTTGGTGGTGACGGCGTAGGTGGTGCTGCTGTTGGAAACGGCGGTCGGGGCCGAGCCGGCCGTGGCGGCGGAAACGGTCATGGCGCCGGGATTGCCGCTAACAGAGATTTCGTTAATAGCGCTGACCGAGAAAGTGACGGTTTGCGTCGTGGTATCGGCGGCGAAAGCCGAAGCGGCGGTGACAAGGGCGGCCACAAGAGACGCACGGAGACGGAGGGTGGAGCTGGTCATGGGACGATATGGGGTTGGGTTGATGTTTTTGTGAGGTCGCGAACGAGAAGCGCTAGCGATGTATTTACATTACCAAACCCGCGGGCGGCCTTGAACCGGCGAGACACGCATTCGCGGGTGCCCTCTTGTCCTACAAAACGCGGCCGAACGACGCTCGCACACCTGTTCCGCCGGGATCACTTTTCCAACTGGTGCTGAAGCGCGTAGCGAATGATGCCGGCGGTGTTCCGCAGCCCGAGCTTTTCCAACACGCGCGCACGATAGGTGCTCACGGTTTTGACGTTGAGGCAGAGGAGCCCGGCGATCTCGGACACGGTGCGACCTCGGCCAAGCAGGCGCAGCACCTCGAATTCACGCGACGAAAGCGACGCATGGGCTGTCGAACTTGCCGGCTTCAGATGGCTGTCGAGCAAGCGTGACGCGAGATCCACGGAGATGTATTTTTTTCCCGAGCAAACTCGGCCGACCGCGGCGGAGAACTCCGCCAGCGAACAGGTTTTGGGAAGAAAGCCCATCGCGCCCGCCTTTAGCGCGCGCTCGCCGAACTCCTCCTCGATCCTCCCGCTCACGACCAAGATGGGGACCTCGGGCGCCACGGCTCGAAAGTCGCCGAGCAGATCGAGGCCGCTGCGGTCGGGTAGATCGATATCCAACAGGATCAAACGCCAAGAGCCGTCCGAGACGAGCTTCATGGCTTCTTCCGCGCTGGCCGCCTCGGTCACCTCGGCTTGAGAATGCAGTCGCAGCAGTAGCTGCTTGAATACATCCCGGACCATGGGGTGGTCGTCGATAACTAGGAAACGCTGTGCCATGGTCGGGACGGGATTCCCACCAAGGAACGGATGCTCCTTCCCTTGGGTGTCAACGAGCCCCCCCGGGCGGGATCCGCCGTCATACGCAGGGGGAGAGACCCTTAGTCGATGGCCCGCCCGCGAACCTCTCCTAGTCACCCACCGCATTTCACCTGATTTCGGCGCAAAATCCGCGCATCCTCCGAGGGCAGCCGCCCGCTGATCGACATTGCGGAGCCTGAGCGACAAGCCGGCACCGGCCCGTCTTTTTGACCATCGTGGCCGGAGTCGACCCTTTTTCCGCTTTCCCCCGCCACGCGGCTCGCTTGTGCTTCGCGGCAGCCTCCCGGTCGCACGCGCGCCCACCGCGCCCCCGCCGCCGCGAGTCCTCTTGATGCTCAAGCGCCTGATTTCCTTTTTCACGGGATCGACTTCCGCCCCCTCTCCTTCCGCGGATTCCTCCTCTTCCCACGCCGCTGATCGCGACGTTTCTTCCGGGTCGCGTCCCCGCTCCCGCCGTCGTCGCCGCGGCCCTCGGCCCGATCAAACGGAACTCCCCCTCGACGAAGGCTCCGCCTCGCCCGCCGAAGGCCCCGCGCCGCGGCATCGCACGCCCGCGCCTTCTCTCGACACGCCGCCCCCCGCCCCCCGCCCCTCGCCTCCGCCGCGCGCCCGGATGGCGCCGCCCGCGGCCGCGCCCGTCCGCACCGCCTCCGCCACCACCGGCGAAAAACCCCCGCATTTCGTGCTCATCGACACCCCCGCCGGCCTTCCTCCGCTCTACGCCGCCCTCGACCGCGTCGACGAGGTCGCGATGGATACCGAGGCGGACAACATGTTCCACTACCACACCCGCGTGTGCCTCCTCCAGTTCCTCGTGGACGGCGAGGTCTACCTCGTGGATCTGATGACGCCGCTCCCGCTGGAGCCCCTCTGGGAGCGCCTCGCGCAGAAGCACCTGATCATGCACGGGAGCGATTTCGACATCCGCCTCCTGCACGAGCTCTGCCGCTTCCGCCCGCGCAGCCTCTTCGACACGATGCTCGCGGCCCAGTTGCTCAACCGCCCGCGCGTGGGCCTCGGCGCCCTCCTTGAGCAGCACTTCGGGATCCAGTTGGACAAATCCGGGCAGAAGGCCAACTGGTCCAAACGCCCCCTCACCCCCAAGCTCCTCGACTACGCCGCGCTCGACGTCTGGCACCTGCCCGCGCTGCGCGACCTCCTCACCCGCGAGCTCGCGGCGCTGGACCGCCTCGACTGGCTCGACCAGCAATGCCGCCGCCAGATCGAGAGCGGTCTCACCGGTTTCCCGCGCGACGAGGAGACCGCCTGGCGCGTCGGCCCCGCGGATCGCCTCCGCGGCCTCGGCCTCGCGGTGCTCCACTCCGTCTGGCACTGGCGCGAAAAATGGGCCGAGGAGCTCGACACCCCGCCCTTCAAGGTCTGCAACAACGATCTCTTGTTCCAGATGGCTCAGGCCGCCGAGCAGGGCGACGCGATCGAGTCGATCCTCGCCACCACCAATCTGGGCAAACGCCAGCCCCGGCTCGCCCCTTCGCTCGCCGCCGCGCTGCGCGAAGGCTTTTCGCGCGATCCCTCCACTTTGCCGCGGCGTCCGCGCGCCGAGCGCATCCACCTGTCGCAGGCGGAAATCGAGCGTCAGGAACGCATCAAGTCCCATCGCGACCGGATGGCCGCCAAGCTCAATCTCGACCCGACCCTCATCGCCCCGCGCAGCACGCTCGTGACCCTCTGCCGGGAGCCGCAGCGCCTCGACGAGATTCTTCTGCCTTGGCAGGCCGATCTTTTGCGCGACTCGGCCGATTTCGCCTCCGCCCCGGTCCAGGCCGTTCCTCAGCCGTGACGGCTCAGCCCTGACACCAGCCAATCTCCGCGGACGCGAGGCTTGCCAAGCCGACGCCGCGCGACCATTTCTCGCACCTCCCCCCTATGAACAAGAAGGCCCTTTTGCCCCTCGCCCTCATCACCGCGACCGCCGTCTTCACGGGTTGCGCCCACCAAAAAACCCACACCGGCAGTCACACCCGGGTGCTCGGCGGTCTGGTGGAAGTTGAAAAGGGCGCCTATCAGCCCGCACCCCGCACCAGCATCGACGGCAACGTCAACGAGCTCGTCGGTAACGCCGGCGATCCGTCAGGCACCCAAGTGAAGGTTCTCTGGGGCCTCTTTACGGCCAACGATTACTGAGTCGGCGGCCTTCGGCCTTTCCCTTTTGCCGCCCGGTCGCTTGCGACAGGCGGCTTTTTCATGGCCGGACGAAGCG
>CAMLNJ010000024.1 GCA_946481225.1 uncultured Verrucomicrobiota bacterium
CGGCGGCTGCATCCCGATCCTCATCACCATCCCGCTCTTCGTCGGCTTCTTCGCCATGCTCCAAGGCACCGCCGAACTGCGCTTCCAGTCCTTCCTCTGGGCCCACGACCTCTCCGCCCCCGACACCGTCTGGCGCGTGCCCGGCCTCGGTTTCCCGCTCAACATCATGCCCCTGCTCATGGGCGCCACGATGATCTTCCAGATGCGCCTCACCCCGCAGCCCGCCACCATGGAGGGCCCCCAGGTCATGATGATGAAGATCATGCCATGGATCTTCACCCTCTTCTGCTACAACTTCGCCGCCGCCCTCGCCCTCTACTCCACGGTCAACGGCCTCTTCACCATCGTGCAGCAACTCCTGGTGAACAAATACTCCAAGGACGAGCCCGTCGGCATCTCCCCCGCCTCGATCGCCACCCGCACCGGCAAGAGCCTGAAGAACGTCACTCCGAAGAAGTAAACGTGACGGAATGACAACACCCAGGGCGCCGCACCTCCGGCGCCCTTTTTCATGCCCAGGCGCTGTCTTCAAAATAAACCGATGCTTCGTGAGACGGAAACCATGGTCGGCCAAGGCGACCGAAGCGGAGGCGGGCCGGCGGCCCGTGCCGCCGAGGTCAACGCCGGCCCAGCTTGGTTTTCCGTCTCACCCGCAGGGCACTCGCAAAGCGTCGGAGTATTTTGAAGACAGCGCCCAAACACCTCGCCCTCCCCCGCCACGCCCTCGGCGCGCGCCCTTTCCTTTATCCGTGCCCATCGGCGAAATCCGTGGTCAATACACGCCCATGCCGCCCGCCGCCGCGAATCTCGACCGCCTGCTCCTCCGCCTGACCTGGGACGACCTCGACCGCGCCTATCTGCGCCGGCTCGTGGAAATGGCCCGCGACGAAGATCTCGAAGGCGCCGGCCTGTTAAAGAAACCCGCGCGCGGCGGCGACCGATCCACCGCCGCCCTCGCCACCACGCCGCGCCTCGGCCGGGCGGATCTCGTCGCCCGCACCTCGCTCGTCGTCTGCGGCCTTCCCCTCCTCCCGCTCATCCTCTCCGCCTACGGCACCCGCGCCGCAGTCCAGCCACGGCTCCAAGACGGCCGCCGCGCCGAGCCGGGCGAGATCATCGCCACCCTCGAGGGCGACCCGCGCGTGCTCCTCGGCGCCGAACGCGTGCTCCTCAACTTCCTCCAACGCCTCTCCGGCGTCGCCACCGCCGCCGCCGCCCACGTCGCCGCCCTCGGCCCGGGCCGCACCCGCCTGCTCGACACGCGCAAGACCACGCCCGGCTACCGCATGCTCGAAAAATACGCCGTCGCCTGCGGAGGCGCCTGGAACCACCGCCTCGGCCTCTTCGACCGCGTGATGCTGAAGGACAACCATCTCGCTCTCCTCGGCTCCTCCGACGACCTCGCCGCGGCCGTCAAACGCGCGAAAAAAGCCGCGCCCGATCTCCCCGTGGAGGTCGAGGTCGACCGCCTCGACCAAATCCCGCCCGTCCTCGCCGCCGGCGCCGACGTCATCCTCCTCGACAACTTTCCCCCGGCGAAAGTGAAGAAGGCCCTCGCGCTCATCCGCGGCCGCGCCTTCACCGAGGCGAGCGGCGGCATCACCCTCAAAAGCCTCCCGCGCTACGCCGCGCTCGGCCTCGATTTCGTGTCCACCGGCGCCTTGGTCCACCAAGCCGTCTGGGCCGACATCGGGCTCGACTGGCGGAGCTGAGAAACGCGAGCGCGGCGCCACGTTTTTCCGCGCGCGAATTTTCGCGCGGCGTTGGACATTCCCGCGCCTTTGCTCCTTATCTTTCCCGTGGCCGTCAACCGCTCCGAAATCCTCATTCTCCAGGCTCTTCTCGACGCCGGCGACCAGGGCTTCGTCTCCGGCGCGGGGCTTGCGAAATCGCTCGGAGTAAGCCGGGTGGCCATCTGGCAACACTTGGAGAAACTGCGCGACCAAGGCATCGAGATCGCCAGCCAGCACGCTCGCGGCTACCGCCTCGCCTCCCGTCCCTCCTTTCTGCACGCCGCGCTCATCGAAGCCCACCGACGCCCCGCGCCAGGTTCCCCCCGCCTCCATTTCTACGAAACCCTCGGCAGCACGAACGACGAAGCCGCCCGCTTGCTGGCGGCGGGCGAGCCCGCCCCGCTGATCGTCCTCGCGCGCCGCCAGGAAAAAGGCCGCGGCCGCCTCGGCCGCTCCTGGCACAGCGCAGTCGACGGCAACCTTTACGCCAGCTTCGCCTTCCGCCCGCAGGTCTCCCCCGCGCGCATGCAAACCTTCACGCTCTGGATGGGCGTAAACGTCTGCGCCCTCGTCGCCTCCTTCTGCCGCGTCGTGCCCGGCCTCAAGTGGCCCAACGACCTCCTTTTCGACAACCGCAAAGCCGGCGGCATGCTCACCGAGGCGCGCATGGACGCCGACCTCATCCACGATCTTGTGTTCGGCCTCGGCCTGAACCTCCGCCCGCCCTCCGGCGGCTGGCCCGCCGACATCGTCGCCCGCGCCACCGCCCTCTCGGAACACACCGCGGTTCCGCTCGATCCCAACAAATTCGCCGCCGCGCTCATCGGCCGCGTGCTCGACGCCTACGAGCGTTTTCTCGACGGCAGCTATCAGAAGAGCTTCGCCGACCTCTGGCACCGCTTCGACCTGCTGAAAAACCGCCCCGTCGCCCTCCTCCAAGGCGAACGCGAGCTGCGCGGCACCGCGGTCGGCATCGACGACGAAGGCAGCCTGCTGCTGCGCCACGAAGACGGCCGCACCGACCGTTATCGCGCCGGCGAGGTCACCTTCTCCCGGCCTGCCTCGGTGTAGCCACGACCGTGTCGGTCGTGTATCCGGCGCGCCGCACGTCGCCACCTCCGCAACCGCGACCGACACGGGCGCGGTTACTCGAGGCCGCCGCCCGGATCACTCGCTCATCATCATCATGCCGTCGTCGCCGGCTTTGCCGCTCTTGGAGTCTTTTTCCGAAGTCGTTCCGGAGGCGGGCTCGGGCGGCTGCGCTTGTTGAGCAGCCTTTTCCCGCGCCGCTTTCTCCGACTCGGCCTTCTCCCGCTCCGCCTTCGCCTTGGCGACGCGCTCCTTCATTTTCTCGGCCTCCTTTTCGGAGCGTTCCTTTTGCCAGCCCAGCTTGGCCTCGGCCTTCTCCGCCTCGCCGAGTTTACCGTCCTTGTCGGTGTCATACTTCTCCAACATCGCCGCCCGCTCGGCGCGCTCCTTCTCGCGGCGGGCGGCCTTGTCGGACTCCCACTTCGCCCGCTCGGCCTCGTCCAAGACGCCGTCCTTGTTCTTGTCGTAGCGCCTCAAGACACTGGGCGGCGTCTCGACAACATCTCCCGCGGCCGCCTCGGCGGCGACGCCCGCCGCAGCGGGGAGAATGAACGACAATAAACCGACGAGGGAACGGAAACGAAGCGCGCTCATGATTTCTCGGGAAAGTTCCGACGTCCGACAAATGGCAAGACCTCAACCCGGACGCACCACCAAACGCTGGCGCCGGCCTGCCGCCAGCCAGCGCCGCGCAAAGTCGGCCACCGCGCCGGCGTCGACCGCGGCAAGACGTTTGTCCGTCTCGCCGAGCGTCTCCAGCGGCAGGCCCAGCAAGGTCCGCACCGCCGCCTCGGCCGCGCGCGCGGCGTTGGTCTGCAAACGCATCCGACGCGACGCCTGCAAACGCGTGATCGCCCGCGCCAGCTCCGCCGGCTCGATCTCGCCGGCCGCGATGCGCGCCAGCTCGGCGTCGAACTCCGCCAGCACCTCGCCCTCCTTCCCGGGCTGCGTCCCGGCATAGAGATAAAACATGCCGTCCTCGACGCCGACGACCCGGCTCGCGCTGACAAAATAGGCCAGCCCCTTCTCCTCGCGCACGCGCTCGAAAAGCCGCGCCGCCATGCCGCTCAGGATCTCGTGCAACACCGTCGCGACCGTGTCGTCGCGATCAAGCGCGCCCGGTCCCGGAAACGCGTCGAACACCAGCGCCTGCCGGCACTCGCGCGTCTGCGCATGGTCCGCCGCCGGCGCGGGCGCGTGACGCGCCGGCCGGGCCGGCGCCGCGCCGCGCGGCAGCTTCGCGAGCCAACGCGCGAGCGCCGGCACCAGCGTCTTCTCGTCGAAGTCGCCCGCGACGGCGACGACGGTGTTCCCGCCCAAGGCGAGTTTCTTCCAGAGCGCGCGCAGGTCGGCGGGCTTCAGCGCCTTCACGCCGGCCGCGTTGCCATGCGCGTCGAGCGCCAGCGGATGCGCGCCGAAATATTTCTCGCGGGCGAGCCGGTGGCCCGCGCTCACCACGTCGTCCTCGTCCTGCTGGAGGTGCGCGAGCTCGGCGTCGCGCTCGACCTCGAAGGTGCGCGCGGCGAAGGCCGGCGCGAGCACCGCGTCGCGGAGCAACTCGTTCGCGAGCGCCGCGTCGCCCGGCAGCACCTCGATCGCCACGCCCGCGGTGTTGTTGCCCGAGAGCGGCGAAAAGCTTCCGCCCACCGCCTCGATCACCGCGGCGACCTGCGCGGCGTCACGCTTGCCGGCGTCCTTCGTGAGCATCGTCGCGAGCAGCGCGGTCGCGCCGCGCTTGCCGGCCGCCTCGTGCAGCGGGCCGCCCTCGCAAATCAGGTGAATATGCAGATTCGGCTGACGCTCGTCGCGGCGCAGGAGCAGGCGGACGCCGTTGGGCAGCGTGCGCAGGGTCCAGTCGGCGGCGGGTTTCGCCTTGGCGGTTTTCGCGGCTCCCGCGGCGCCGGCCCGCGCGACGGGATCGAGCGAGACCACGTTTTCGCGCGCGGAACAAAGATGCTCGCGCAGCACGCGACGCAAGTCCGCGGGCGTGGCGGCCGCCACGCGGGCGAACCAGGTGCGGCTGAAATCGAGGTCGCCGGCCACGACCTCGGCCGAGCCGAGCCGCGAGGCGCGGCGCGACACGGTCTTGCGGCCGCCGATCTCGCCGACCACGAGCTGGCGCACCGCGCGCTTCAACTCGGCGGGCTTGAACCCGCTCGCGGCCAGCCGCGCGAGCTCGCGGCGCACGGCCCGCTCCGCCGCCTCGCGCTTGTCGGGATCGGCGGTGAAGAAGACCGCGAACAAGCCGGCCTCGCCCGGCGACCAGTGGTGCGCGTCGACGCTATGCACGAGGCGCTGCTTTTCGCGAAGCTGCTGCCAGAGCGGCGAGCTGTCGCCGTATCCGATCACGACCGCGAGGAGGTCGAGCAGCGGCGCGTCCGGATGCGTGAGCGCCACGCTCGGCCAGGCGAGGGCGCCGCGGGAGAGCTCCACCTCGGCGGTTTCGCGGTGGACGCGCGCCGCGAGCTGCGCGGACTCGGACGGCTGGTAGACGGGCGCGAGCCGGCGGCGCGGCGCCGCGCCGAAATGTTTCTCCACCGCGGCGCGCGCCGCCTCGGCGGAAATATCGCCGGCGACGACGACGACCAGGTTGTTGGGCGCGTAGCGCTCGCGGTAATACGCCAGCAACTCGTCGCGCGTGACCGCGGAAAACACGTCGCGATGGCCGATCACCGGCTCGCGCAGCGGGTGCGCCTTGAAAACGGTGCGGGCGAGCGCGTCCCAATGGCGGCGGTCGTGATCGTCGTCGCCCATCGCGATCTCGCGCAGGATGACGTCGCGTTCCCTCGCCACCTCGTCGGCGGGCAGCGTGCTGCGCAGGACCATGTCCGCGAGCAGATCGACGGCGACCTCGAGATGCGGCGCCGGCAGATCGATGTAGTAGACGGTGCGATCGTAGGTCGTGTAGGCGTTTATCTGGCCGCCGTGGGCCTGGACGGTGGCGGAGATCTCGCGCCCCGCGCGGCTTTCGGTGCCCTTGAAAAGCAGGTGCTCCAAATAGTGCGAAAGCCCCGCGCCGAGCAACGCGCCCTCGTGCTGGCTGCCGGTCTTCACCCAAACCTGAACCGAAACGACCGGCGCGGCGTCATCGGGCTGGACGAGCAGCACGAGACCGTTGGGCAACTCCGTGCGGTGCACCGGCTGGGACCACAGGCGTTCGAGCAGACGACGATCGGCGGGGGCAAGCAAAGAGGGCATCGCGAGCACCCTGCGAAGCGTGCCAGGAATGACAAACGGCGAATGCGAGCAGGCAAAATCTCGCGCGGTTGCAGCCCGATGTAGGCCCGACCGGCGGTCGGGCTGCCCGGCCGTAACCTGCCCGTTGGTCTAGGGCCCGCCCAACGGTCGGGCCTACATCGGATCGGCGGTTTTATATGTTTGAACCCGCCCTGCGGCCCGCTCAATCCGCCTCGGCAAAACTAGGCAGAGGCAGACGCCGGGCCCGGGGCCGGAACGGCCGTTCAAAGGCGTCGTCGAAGGAGTAGATATCCGCGAAGTCCTCGCGCCGATCAGAGTCGGTCTTGCTGAAGACATTGTAATCGATCAGGTTGTAAACAATGTCGCCGAAGTGGAGAGTCTCTTGGATGCCCCACGCGTTGAGCACTGTTTTGGCCAGCGGGCCGAATTGATCGAGGGCGTAGTCGCGCAGACCTTCGGCCAGTTCGCGGCCGGTCACATGGCGGGAAACCTTGGCGCGGGCGGAATCGCGCTTTTTCAGCTCTTTCACCGCATATTCGAGCCCGTCGCGCACGAAGGTATACGCCAGCCGGTCGAAGCGGGAGTCCTCTTTGCGAATGAGGGAGATGATCTCGTTGACGTCCAAGTCGGGCATCGCGTCGGAAAAAGAAGGCATGCCGCGCCCCTGCGCAATCCTGCGATGAAAAAGGGGACCCCCGCACCGGGGATTCTCCCGTAAAACTACCCAGCGTCGTAAACCTTTTACAGTTTGTGTTTCGGATCTGTGACAACAGCTTCGGTCAAGCCCTTTTTAGCAGAAGCAACACCATGATCGCCTCAACTCAAACGAATCATCCGCTGGCCAACGGCGGCGAATCTCTTGAACCGCATGCGCGGGTCGAGACCGCTTGCGCCAGGCTGCGCACGGCGGGGCTTCGCATCACCCAACCGCGTATCGCCATCCTCGGCGTCCTGATCGCGCGCGGTCAGCCGCTGAGCATCGAGCAAATCCACGGCGAATTGCGCAACCGCTCCTGCGATCTCGTCACGGTTTACCGCTGCCTCGCCGCCTTCGAGGAGATCGGCCTCGTTCGCCGCTCCTTCTTCCACAACGGCACCAGCCTCTATCAGCTGAGCGACCGCAAGGACTCCGTTTACCACGTCGTCGCGAAAGACGGCAGCGAGATCCGCTCGCTCGACACCGAGACCAGCGCCCGCCTCGCCGCCGTGATCAAGCAAGTCGAGGACCAGCTGAAGGCAGAGGGCTACACCGACGTCAGCCACCTCCTTGAGTTCTTCGCCAAGGCGCCCGAGTCCGCCGACCGCGCCCGCGCCGGCCAGGTCAAGATTCCCGCCGCCAACTGATTTTCGGCTCTCTCTCGCGATCCGTTTGCGCGAAAAAACAAGCCCCCCGGCCCCCGTGCCCGGGCGGTTTTTTTGCGCCCGTGGCGTGGCTGCAGCCGCGACCGTGCCGGTCGCGTCCGATCGGAGAGTCCGCGTGAATCGGGAGAAGCGGCGACACAGGCCACGACTGCAATCACCGCCCCGGCATCGCCTCCGGCTCAAAGCGCGGCGACGTTCGCGAAAGCCGCCTCGGCCGCGTCCCAGTTGAGCACTTTCCAAAACGCCTGCACGTAGTCCGCCCGGCGATTCTGATAGGCGAGATAGTAGGCGTGCTCCCACACATCGAGGGCGATGATCGGCTGCGCGCCCTGCATGAGCGGCGAGTCTTGGTTGGCCGTCGAGATGACCCGCAGGCCGCCGTCCTGCCAGACCAGCCAGGCCCACCCGCTGCCGAACCGCGATGTCGCCGCCTGCGCGAACTCCTTTTGGAACTCTTCAAGGCCGCCGAACTGCTTCGTGATCGCGGCGCGGAGCGGACCCGCGCGGTAATCGGCCGGCGGCGCGAGATTCGTCCAGAAAAAGCTGTGGTTCAGATGCCCTCCGAGCTGGTTGCGCAAAGTGGTGCGCAGCGGGTCCTCGAAGGCGTCGAGCCGGGTGATCAATTGCTCGCCGCCGAGCTCGCGCAGATCGGGGCGCGATTCGAGCGCCTTGTTCGCCGCGTTGACGTAGGCTTGGTGGTGCTTCGTGTGGTGAATCTCCATCGTCCGCGCGTCGATGTGCGGCGCGAGCGCGTCGTAGGCGTAGGGCAAGGGAGGCAGGGTGAAGACCGGCGCCCCGCCCGCCGCCGCGGGCGCGCCCTGGGCCATGGATGCCCGCCCCCACCCCAGCAACGCGGCGCCGAAACCGAGGCTCTTGAGAACGTGACGGCGCGTGACGGCGGGGATGGAGTGCATAAAAACGGAGAAAATAAGTCCCTGGGCTCGGCGCAAACGCAGGCTACGGGTTTGCGCGATTTACGGCGCTTTTCCCGCCTCCGCCCCCGGGCCCGGGCCCGATCCGTCCGCCTCGGCCACGCAACGATAGCCGACCCCGTGAATCGTCAAAATGGTGCTCGGAGCCTCCGCGTCCGTCTCCACCTTTTTGCGAAGCTGCGCCACGTGCTGGTCGAGCGTGCGCGTGGTGCCGGAATAGCCGAGGCCCCAGACGGCGTTGAGCAACTGGTCGCGAGTCAGCGCCTCCCCCGCGTGCGCGGCGAATACCTCGGCGAGCCGCAGCTCGCGCGCGGTCAGCGTCTCGGGCCGCCGCCCCGGCAGACGCGCCGAAAAGGCGCGGCGGTCGATCTCGGCGCGCCCAAGCCGAAACACCGCCGGGAGCGCGGCGCCGGCCTGCGCCGCCGCCGCCGAAGAGGCGCGTCCGCGCCGCAGCAAGGCCTCCACCCGGGCCAGCAGCTCGCGGATGCCGAAGGGCTTCACCACATAATCGTCCGCCCCGAGCTTCAGACCCACGACCTTGTCCACCTCCTCGCCCTTCGCGGTAAGGAACAGCACCGGCGTCGACGCGCCCGCGGCGCGCAGCTCCCGGCAGACGTCGTAGCCGCTCGCCTTCGGCATCATGACGTCGAGGATCACGAGATCGTATCTCGACTGCGGATACAGTTTCAGGGCCTGCGCCCCGTCGGAGGCTGCGACGACGTCGTAGCCCTCGCTCTCGAGGGTGGCGGCGAGGCCGAGGCGGATGTTGGCGTCGTCCTCGGCGATCAAGACACGGGCTTTCATGGGAAAAGAGGAAGGGTGAGGGCGAAAGCCGCGCCGCCGCCGGGCGCCGCCTCGCAGCGCAGGTCGCCGCCCAGGCCGCGGGCGAGCTGCCGCGCGATGCTCAGGCCGAGCCCCGCGCCCGCCTTCTCGGCGACGAGGCGGTCGTCGACGCGGTGAAATTTCTCGAAAATCCGCTCCCGCTGCTCCGCCGGCACGCCCGGGCCGCGGTCGGCGACGACCAGCCTCGCCCGCGCGCCGCCATCCGTCCCCTCGGTCGAAAGCCGCAACAAAACCGCGCCTCCTTCGGCCGCGTATTTGCACGCGTTGTCCAGCAGGTTGAGCACGATCTGCTCGACCGCGTCGCGATCCGTCGTCAGCGCCAGCGACTCCTGCGCCTCGACCCGAAGCGCCAGACCGGCGACGGCCAGGCGCGGCGCGTGGGTATCGGCGAGCCGGCGCAGCTCCGCCGCCAGATCGAGGGCGGCCGGGGCGTATTTTTTCTTCCCCTGCTCGAGCCGGCTGAAATCGAGGACGTTGGCGACCAGCCGGCCGAGGCGCTGCGTCTCCTGGCCGATGGTGACGAGATAGTCGGCGCGCTTCGCCTCGTCCCGCACCCGCCCCTCGGCGAGCAGCTCGGCGTAGAGCCGGATCGTCGTGAGCGGCGTCTTCAACTCGTGGGAGACGTTAGCCACGAAAGACGTCTTCCGCGCGGCCTCGATCTCGCTCAGGCGCGCCTGACGGACGAGCAAGGCCCCGGCCGCCAGGATCGCGAGCACGAGCAAGCCGACCAACGCGACGCCAAACGCGAAGAAGCCGCCTGCCGACGATGCGCCGTATTCGCGGGCCGCCATGCGCGCGACAACGGTCCAGCCCGGCAGGGTCGCCTCGGCGAGGGGGACTTCCAAAATCTCGGGCAGCTCGGGCGATCCCGCCTGGTGCCAGGCGCCCCCGTCCGCGTCGCGGACCGCGTAGGCTTCGCCGGGCTCGGCCGAGACGGGAAACACCTCGCCGAGGCGGGCCTTGATCGCGTCGAGCCGTAATTCAAGGCCGATCACGGTGCGATCCGGCAACTCCCGCCAGCCGAAGAGATGCAGACCGGTCGTGTCGCGCCACGGGGTCCACCCTGAGCGCGTCAGTGGATCGGGCCGGATCGCAACATTCGTCGGAGCCCGGGAGTCCAATGATGGCGAGTCGTCGAGCCGGACCTGCGCCCGGAAGGCCGCGGCGCCCTCGCTCGCGACCTCGGCCACGGACACCGGGACATTCTCCACCTGAAAAACCGGCGCCGCCGATGGCGCGGCCGCAAGACCTTGTTCGGCCAGTCCGTTGGCGACCACGTCGGCGTAGTTGCGCACTTTTGCCGCACCTTGGGCAAGCTGACGGACGCTCTGATACTGGTTTACATTGAAGGAGATGTCGCCGCGCACTTGCCCAGCTAGATCGACTTGGGATTCGGATTTCTTCAGCGCCTGCGAGCTCGCCTCGGGAGCGGCCTCGCCCGCCAGCACGGCGGCTGATTCCCCCGGGATGGACGGGCGACCCGGCTCGGTCCAAGGAACCTCGCGGCCGAGCCAGCCTCGGAGGGGATCGCTCGTCGCGCCCCAGATCGGACGCCCCTCGGCCGTGGCGCGAAAGACGTCGCGGACGAAGGGATTGCTCGCCTGCCACTCCGTGAGGAAGGCGCGCGGCTCTTTCTGCGGGGCCTCCAGCAGGGTCGTCATGAGGGCCGATTGCACGTCGCCGACGAGCAGCTCGATATTCTCGGCGATGAGCCGGGCGCGAGACTCGACCGCCGCGCGACGCGACTCGCGCGCGGCCTCCTCGCGCTCCGCCAGCCGCGTCCGCTCACGCGCGAGCAGGCCCAGCGCCAGTGCCCCCACCGTCAGCGCGGGCAGGAGCAGGCACAGTCCGTAAAGCCAAAGGCGGCGGGCGACGACGGTCACGGGACGGAAAGTTTGGGCGCGTCGAGGCGCGACACAACGCCGCGCTTTTCCGCCAGCGCCCGATAGGCGCCAAAACGCCGGTCCCAGCGCCAGCGCGCCCCGCCGTCGGCGCGGAACTCGCGCTCGATTTCCTCGGCCAGCGCGGGCGTCACCACTTCGGAACGGCCAACCAGCACCCGTTCCAGTTTTTCCGGCGCAGGCTGGAGCCGCAGGGGCAGCACGCGGTCGGTGAAGGCGCGAGGCACGATCCAGAACACCCGTAACCCCTCGCGTTCGAAATAGCTTTCGCGCCACGTCGCCAGGAGGGCATCCGCCTCCTCGCCGCTGAGTCCCGCGCGAATCAACGGTCCGCGCAGGATGTCGGCCGGCCGCGCCGGTCCATCCGCCTTGGCCTCCACCGCGGGCAACTCCTTCACCTCGCCCGCCGCCAAGCCTCCGGCCCAGCGGAAGCGCTCCACGCCATCCCGTCGGTGATCGTAGACCCAGACGAAAGAAAGCGGTTCGGCCCCGAGATTTTCGAGATGCAGGGCGTCGTCGTTGATCGAAACCCGAAGGGGCACGGAGAAGTTTCCGATGCCGCGATAAAAGAGAAAGCCCTCCCGCGTGTCTCCCGGACCGCGCAGAATATTCGCGCTCCCCACCCGGGCGCGGGGCCACTGCGGCGTTTCCCAGTCGGGCAAATCGGCAACGAAGGGCGCGCCCGGAGCCTCGACCTCGACATCCCACGCGATCGAACCGTAAAATCCGGCCGCGAAGTCCACCGGCGCCGGGCGCGAGCCCCGCTCCGCGGGCGGCAGCGTCTCGCCGCCGACCCGCGGCGGATACCATTGGCTGATCGATCCGCCGATGAAATCCACCTCGGCGCGCAATCGGAAGGGAGCGGCGGAGTAAACATAGAGCACGGGAGTCTCCATCTTCACGGTCACGTTGCTCACCGGGCGCGACCAGCCCTTGTTGGCGGGGGCGAAGCCCTCGTGGCATTGGACAAAATTGGGCAGGCGCTCCTCCTCGATCTCCAAACCGGGCAAAAGCGCCCCGTCCGGCGCATGCACCGTGGTAAAAGTGCCCCACTCGTGCACCGTGAAGCGCGGCGACGGCTCCTCCGCGCACGCGACACCGGCGCCAAATGTGAGAAAAGCGGCGGCCAACAGAATCGATCGACGTGTGATTTTCATGGCTTGGTGGTCGAAATCTCGGAGGCGGAGGAAACGGCGATGGCGACGGATCCGCCCGCGAAAGGCAGCTTGCTCGAAGCCACTTTGAGCAGCGGCCCGAGCTCGTAAACCCGCGTGTAGCCATAGGCGCGCAGCGAGGTGTAGGTGGAGACGTTGAGCGACACCGTGATCGCCTTCGTCGGAAACACGTCGAGCCGGTCGGCGAAGTTGTTGTTGCAGTAGATGAGCACCGGCGTGTCGAGGTTCGGGATGACCGCGGCAAGCGACTCGGCGGTGAACTCCGTGAAGGGCAGGTTCACCGCGCCCGCGATGTGCAGACGCCGGTAACGCGACTCCGTCCGCGCGTCCAGGACGACCACGCCAGGGCGGCGCATCAGCTCGAGGAAGGCCTCCTCGCTCAACCGATGCGCCTCCCGCACGGGGCCGGTCTCGGTCACGAGGCGCTCAAAGCCGGGATAGTCGATGCGCGGGTTGGCGGGCGTCGACGACGGCGCCGACGACTCCGCGTGAAGGGATGCCAGCAATACCGAGAAGATCGCGCCGGCGGTGTGTAGTTTATTTTTCATGACGGCTTACTCCGCTCGCTGCTGGTTGTAGATCTGCTGCGACTTCGCCCGGTATTCCTTCCGGTCGGCGTTTCCGATGCCCTCGGCCTCGACCTTCGCCGCCTCCGCGGCCGCGGGAGCGGCGACATCGGTCACCGCGGAGTTGCCGTAGACCTGGCCGATTATTCGCATGGAGGAGCCCACCTGCCGTATGCGCCCGGCGGCTTCCTCGCGCCGCCCGGCGTCGACGAGGGCCACCGCCTCGTCGCGCGCCTCGGCCATGCGATTGACCGCGTAGTCGCTCTGCACGCGATGATTGGCGGCCGCGACGACCTCCTCCTTTTTGATGGTGAACGCGGCGGTGACGACCGCCTCCTGGCTCGCGGACCGCGCCGTCGCCGCGTCCTCGTAACGCACGCGGGCCGAGGCGACGCGCCGGCTCGAGGCCTTCGCGGCGGGCTCCAGCTCCACCTCGACGAGCGCGAACTTCTCCTGGCCGCCATAGAGCTGGTTCAGCTCCACGACGACGCGGTTGTTCTCCACCCTGCCCTCGCGTCCGACGATGCGCACCGGCCGCGCGCCCTCGGGAAACTCAAGCTCGATGACGACGCGGCGTGCCACGATGCTGAGCACGTCGCCCAGCTCCTCGTTGAAGATGCGGGGCAGGTCGCCGCTGCGCGCGACGAAGTAGGTGTTGCCGTCGCTGCGGCGCGCGAGGCGCGTCATGAGGTCCTCGTTGA
>CAMLNJ010000025.1 GCA_946481225.1 uncultured Verrucomicrobiota bacterium
CCGTATGAGGCGCTGGTGCCGGGGCCGCAGAACGCGACGGGCCGCGCGATGCGTCTGGCCTTGCGCGTGCCGACGCCGGCGCCGGAGGGAGTCGACGCGTGGCAGGCGGAGGAGATCCGGCAGCTTGCGGCGCATTTCAAGAAGCACGGTCCGGCGGGCGCGGGCGCGGAGGAGTGGGGCGACGTGTGCGTGATCGCGCCGCGCAACGGCTGGCTCCTGGAGGCGCGAAAGGGCTTCGAGGCGGCGGGCCTGAAGGTGGCCCTGCAGACGCGGCGCAACCGCAACGGCGACAACCCCGCGTATGCGTGGCTCGCGGGTTTGCTCGCGGTGGTGTGCGACCCGGACAACGCCTTCGAGTGGACGGGGGTGTTGCGCGAGATCTTCGGCGTGAGCGACGCGTTGCTGGCGGCCGAGTTGCGCGGGCGCGGCGAGGAGGGATTCGCGTGGGCGGAGCCGGCGGCGCACGCGGAGCCGTTGCGCGGGGCGCTGGAGACGCTGCGGCCCTTCGTGCTGAAGGCGCGCGACGAGGGTGTCGCCTTGGGGCGCTTCGTGACGGAGCTGGTCGCGGCGACGGGGCTGGAAGCGAAGGCGTGGCAGATCGATCCGGGCGGCGGCGTGGCGGGCGAGCTGGAGCGTTTGGTGACGGAGGCGGCCGAGCTCGGTCTGGAGGGCGCGGGCCCGTCGGAGTGGCGCGCGTCGCTCGTGGCGGGGATCGACGACGGACGTCCGGCGGGCAAGCCGACGCGCGACGCGATCAATCTGCTGACCTCGCATTCGTCGAAGGGATTGGAGTGGCCCGTGGTGGTGACGCTCGGGCTTTGGCGCGATTTGCGGCCGGTGGCGGCGCGCGGGCTGCGGTTGATCCCGGACGCAGGCGGCGAGCTTCGGGTGTTTTTCGACGCGGCGAGCGTGCCGGCGGAGACCAAGGACGCGCGGGAGCGGGAGCGGTTGCGGGAGTTGACGCGCTTGCTCTACGTGACGCTGACGCGTCCGCGAAAGACGCTGGTGTTGCCTTGGGGCGAAGGCTTCGGGGGCAAGCCGAAGGCGGGCAGTTTCGCGGAGCTGTGGGGCGTGGATTGGTCGCGCGTGCCGGAGTGGACCGAAGATCGGCTGGCGGAGAAATCGCCCGGCGTCGCGACGGCGGCCGTCGACGAGGCGACGCAGGCGCCGGAGCAATTGGATTTCCTGACGGAGGCGATGCGCACGCCGGCGTCGTCGATGCCGAGGATGCCGGCGCGATTGTTGCCGCATCAACTGGCGCATAAGCCGGACGCGACGCGGTCCGCGCGGCACGAGTCGACCGCGGACGAGCCGAGCGGCGCCGCTCGCGGCGAGGAGGCGGTGGATTACGGCCTGTGGTGGCACGAGACGCTGGAATTTTTCCCGTGGTGCGCGTCGGAGGCGGAAGTCGAGGCTCATGGCGCGCGCCGTCTCGAGGCGGCGGAGTCGCTTGGGTTTGGGGAACGCGCGGTCAGGGAGTGGCGCGCGTGGCTGGGCTCGGAAACGCGGCAAGAGATCGAGGACGCCCGCTGGTTCAGGGAGGCCGAGCTGTCGGTATTCGCGCCGCTGGAAGCCGAGGCGTGGATGGACGGGGTGATGGATCTCGTGTTGCACGACCCGGCGGCGAACGAAGTCTGGGTATTGGATTGGAAGACCAACCGGCGCCGATGGAACGAGCCGGACGAGGCTTTGCTGGAACGCCTGCGCGCGGAGTATGCGCCGCAGTTGGGCGCGTATGCATCGAGTTTGCGCGAGGCGTTCCCTGGCGCGCGGGTGAGGGCTTGGCTTTATGCCACGGCGGCGGGCGGGCGGGCCGAAATCGTCGGGTTCAAATAGACCTTGGGCGGTCCAGCGGTCGGAGATTCGGCTTTACAGCGGGGAGACGAGGGTGTTTTCCAGACGGTTTTCTCTCAACAAACCTAATCCCGCACTCTCATGGGCAACCTCAAAAAGAAGCGCCGTCTCCAGATGAACAAGCACAAGCGCAAGAAGCGCTTGAAGGCCAATCGTCACAAGAAGCGCACTTGGCAAAAGTAAGCCCTATAAACGGGTTGCGTCATTCGAGACGCGTTCGATCTTCACCGCTCCCCGAGTTTCGGGGGCGGTTTTTTTACGCCTCCGTCATAGGGGGGGATTCGTAAAAAGTCTTGTCTCTCCCCGGTGGCACCCGAAGGGTTCCCGCCCTACGCATGACGTCCGTCTTTGCCTCCTTCGCGCCTGGTCGCGGTCTTTTTTGAGACATGTTCTTCGCCGCGAAACCCAAGGGATTTGTCCTCGATCGTGGTGAGCAAGCCACGCTGCTGGCGAGAGTTTCCTCGCTTCAAGCTCCGTTGATCTTGGAGGAGATTCGCGAGTGCGTCGCGGGCGACGAAGTCGCGTTCAACGAGGCGGTGGCGGCGCTTTCGCCGAAGAAAGGCTCGGGTTATGTTCACGCGCATTGCGGCATCAGCCCGCCAACCCGGTTTATCCGCCGCGCCACGCTCGATCTGAAGCGCGTGAAGGAGCCGGATTACATGGGCGAGCTGGTCAATTCCCAGTTCCGTGTCGATCCGGAGCAGAACGCGATCTCGGTGCTGAACGCGTTCGACGGCCTCGACTACGACGCGACGAAGGGTGGCGCCAACAAAGAGGTCGTTTTTTGCGGGTTGCCTTCGGCCGAGGTGGCGCGGGCGCAATCCGAGTTGCTCAAGTCGGGTTTCTTTCCGGCGCGCCTTGAGCTGTCGAGCATGGCGGCCTTGGGCGCGGTCATCGATTATCTCAAGTTCACGGAGTCGTCGAAGCCGACGCTCGTGCTGGAGCTCAGTTCCGAGCAAACCCAGTCCTACATCGTCAGCGCGCGCGGCATCGAGGCCACGCGTCCGATCGCCGTGGGCTTGGACGCGATGGTGCCGGTGGTGCAGAAGGAGCTTGGGCTGAAGGACGAGGAGTCGGCGCGAAAGCTTTTCTTTTCCAACACGTTCGACTTCACCGGCATGGGCGCCTCGCTCTGCAAGCGTCTGCTCAAGGAGCTCCAGTCCTCGATGGGTTTCTACGAGGTGCAGACGGGGCAGTCGATCAGCCAGCTGATTTGTCCGGTGCTTTCCTCGAAGCTCGCTTGGCTGGAAGCGGTCATCGCATCGCAGCTGGGCGTATCCGTGTTGCAGCCCGAATTCGTGCCGTGGTTGGGCGCGCGCCAGATAACCCTCGGGGAGTCGGTGTCCGCCGTTTCGCTCGACGCCCGCAAACTCGCCCTGTTGGGGCTCGTCATGCAGTTCAATAATCCCGTCTCCAATGCTGTCCCTGCTCAATAAGTCCGGCGGAGACAAGGCCGCGCTCCAAACCATCCCGTGGCGGCCGGATTTCCGCGATGTTTCCCAGTTGCCGGACACGAAGACGGTCCGGACGGATTTTTTCGTCAATCTGGTGGCGGTGGTTTTCGCCGGGGCGCTCGCCATCTATGTCGGCCAGCGGGAGTGGGAGGCCGCGCAGATCCGCGGTGATCTTGCGGACGCGGAGGCGCGCATCGCCGAGGCGACGCCGGGGAGCCAGAAGGCGCAGGCGGCCTATAAGCTGTTTCAAGAGGAGGAGGCGAAGTTCAACGAGGCCTTCGCCTACGTGCGCGACCCGTTTCGCCTGCAGGAATTCCTTCTTCATCTGGGCAGGATTTTGCCGGCGGATGTCTCGGTCCGGAAAGTCGACTACCGCGGTCCGGGCCAGACGCTTGTTTTGATGGGCGCGGTCAAGGGGCTCGATGCGGCGGCGAGCGATGTTGCCTCGCGATTCGTGAAGCAGCTTCAGACGGATCCGACGATCAAAACGAGTTTCGCGTCCGTGGACCTGACCAATATCGGGCGCAACGTCGAGGAGGGGCATCTCAACCTCGAGCTGGTCTTCACTTTTCACAAAACCGACGCGAAGGGAGCGGCGAAGAAATGAGCATTGAAACAAAAGATGTGGCAGTCGCGTTCAAGCGCCGACCGCTCCTGTTTATATGCGCAGCGCTCGCCGTGGGGCTGGGTGTGACGGCCTACTTTCGCCAAGGGGTGACCGACGAGCTTCGTGGCGTGCTCGCGGAGCGGGAAAAGGAACTCCTGCGTCTGACCAACAACACAAAATTTTCCGCTCAGCTGGACGCGCAGCTTGAAAGCTTGCGCAACGCGAACGCCAGGTTGGCGGCCGGGGCGCTTCGGGCGGGGGAGCTCGCCCGCAATCAGCAACTGTTTTATCGTCTCGAGGCGGAGACGGGCGTGACGCTTCTTGATTTCCGGCCGCTCGCTTTGCCTCCTCCGCCCAAGGGCGTCGCGCCGATCTACACGGCGATTCCTTTCAGTCTCACGATAAAGGGAGACTACTCTCAGATCATCGATTTTCTTCAACGGCTCGATCACGGTGAAACGCTCGCGCGGGTCACCAGCGGCTCGCTTGCTCGTCCCGCGGAAGGAGCCCAGACCCTGAGCTTGGGCGTCGAGTTGCTCGGTTTCCGCTCATGAACGCTTTTCGTCTCCATCGTCGACTTTTGCCCGTGGTCGCCTTGCTGGCGAGTTCCGCCGCGGCCCAGGCCCAGGATTTGGTTTCGCCAAAACAGCGCGAGAAGGTCGTGGCCGACGCGATTCGAGTCGCCGAGGCGCGTGGCAAGATCCAGCCCCTGCCCTCCCCGCTTCCGAATCCTTTCGTGCCGAAGGAAGCCGAGGCGGTGATCCAGCCCAGCGCTCCGACCGCGCCCGTCGCCCCCGTCGTCCCTGTCGCGCCCACGCTCGTCGGCGGCGAATTGCTCGCGACCTTGGCCGCCCGCATCCCCGCGACGGGGACCGTGACCCTGGCCGGCAACCCCATTCTCCTCGTGGGTCAAAAAAGACTCAAAGTGGGTGACACCTTCACGATTAGTTTTGAGGGCCAGTCCTACGATCTCTCAATCGCCGCCGTCACTCCGACGTCGTTCACGGTCAAACGCGGCGAGAACATCCATACTCGTCCTGTGAAAATGCCTGCCGCATCGACCAACACCCCAACCAACCGTCCATGAATCCAAACACTCGTCGTCGACTCGCGCTGCTCAGTCTTCTGCTCACCCCCCTCATCGCCGTCGCCCAAACCGAAACGCCCGTCGCTCCCGCTTCTCCTGAAACGCCCGCGCCCGCTCCCTCCGAGCCGACGCCCGCTCCGGAGACTGTGCCGGAGCCCGCTCCTTCCCCGGCTGTCGTCATCGAAACCCCGGCCGAGCCCGCTCCGCTCCCCGCTACCCCCGCGCCCGCCGCCACCGAGCTGAGCCCGCTTC
The DNA here is from genome assembly GCA_946481225.1 of uncultured Verrucomicrobiota bacterium. The sequence goes on from CAMLNJ010000025.1 coordinate 5,255, forward strand.
CCGCCGCGCCCGCGCCCGAGGCCGTCGCCTCCGCGGTTCCCGCCGCTCCGGAAAAGGCGAAGGACACGCTATCCGTCGATTTTCCCGACGAGGACATTCGCAATATTCTCCGCAACGTCGCCGACCTCTTCGAGCTCAACATCGTGATGCCGGACACGCTGCAGGGGCGCACGTCGATCAAGCTCCGCGACGTCACCTGGCGCCAGATCTTCAAGGTCGTGCTCTCGCCCGTCGGATACACTTTTGTCGAGGACGACAACATCATCAAGATCGTCACCAACGAAAGCCTCTCCCAGGAACCGCATCATACCGAGGTATTCGTTCTCAACTACGCCCGCGCGGAGGAGATCCAGGCGTCGATCAAGACCCTCGTCAGCTCGCCGGGCGCGCAGGTCCAGGTCGACAAGCGCATCAACGCTTTGATCATCTCGGAACGTCCCTCCATCCTGCGCCGGATCACGCCGGTGCTCCAGGACCTCGACAAGGCCACCGACCAGGTGATGATCGAGTCGAAATTCGTCGAGGTCACGAACCGGGATATCCGCAACATCGGCGTCAACTGGGCGTCGCTGCAAAACTACCAGATCGGCGCCAGCGATCTCTCTCGCGAGCGTATTCAAACGAATACCCGCGGCAATAATCGATCCGTCGACACGACCGACGGAATCTCGGACGTCAGCACCAGCTCGAGCGAGATCGTGACCGGCACCTCGCCGAGCACCACGAACACCATCGCCTCCGAAAACATAACCACCAACGCTGTTGATCGCCTCGCCCAGCTTACTCGTGAAAACGAGATCAGCACGATCACCTCCTCGGTCTTCTCGGCCTCCGACTTCAACATCATCCTGAGCGCCCTGAAGGCGAACAACGAGACCCGGCTCGTCTCCAATCCGACCATCGTCACCCTGAACAACACAGAGGCGAACATCAGCATCGGCGAAGAGTATCCGATTCCTAGCTACCAATATAACCAGGAGCGCGGCAGCTTCGAGGTCAGCGGCTTCGACTACAAAAACATCGGCATCCTGCTGAAGGTGACGCCGCAGGTGAACGCCCGGCGCTTCATCCGCCTCCTCCTCGAGCCCGAGGTCTCCAGTCAGGCTGGCGAAACCTCCTTCGGTGGCGCCAGCGGCGCGACCATCCCCATCATCGCCACCCGCAAGACTAAGACGCAGGTCACCCTCAAGGACGGTTACACCATGGGCATCGGCGGCCTCGTCGAACGCACCGACATCAAGGGGGAGACCAAAGTGCCTCTTCTCGGCTCCATCCCCGGCCTGGGGCATCTCTTCCGCTCGAAGAGCAACAACGAGACTGCGCGCAATCTGCTGGTGTTTATCACCGCCAAGACGGTCAACCCCGATGGCGCGCCCGTCGGCGAGATCTTCGATCCCCGTGTCACGCGCCAAGTGGGGTTGAAGGAAGACCAGCTTCCCGGCTATCGCGACGGCTCCGATCCGTTCGGTCCGAGCGCGGAAGAGCTGGCCGCGGCAAAAAAAGCCGAGGCCAAGGCGGCGAAAAAGGCCGCCAAGGCTAAGGCAAAGGCCGAGGCTGAGGCTTCTCGTTGATACCCCGTCGCGCCGCCTCCCCGCGGCGCGTTCCCCTTCCACGCGCCTGATGGCGTCCATCGTCCCCCGTCAACTTCCGCCCGCATGGGCGGCCTCGTCATGAAATTGTTGATCGCCCGCTTCGCTTTTCTACCGGCTGTTTTTGGCTTCTCCCTCAGCGCGTTCCTAACCTCCTCGGCCGGCGCCGCCGGCACGGTCGCCGCCGGCGACGGGAGCGCGGCGGCCATCGCGGCCGGCCAGCTCGCCACTTGGGGCCGCAACGATGTCGGCCAGCTTGGCCACTCGGCCGGCGAGACCCCCGTCGTTTTACCCCGATCCGTCGGCATTCTGCCGTCGTGGACAAAGGTCTCCGCCGGGGCGCGCTTCATGGTCGCCTTGGGCGAGGACGGAAAGCTCTATGCCTGGGGTGACAACTCCGCGGGCCAGCTGGGCGATGGATCCCTGTCGGTTTCCCGCGCCGCCCCCGGCCCCGTCGCGCTCCCCGACGGCGCCGTTGTTCGCGATTTCGCGGCCGGCCAGTCCCACGTGGTCGCCCTGCTCGATCTTCCCGGCCAGCCCGGGGCGATCTTCGTGTGGGGCCAAAACACGTTCGGACAACTCGGCCAAGGCGCCGGTGATCAGGCGAATCGATCCACGCCGGTCCGTGTCAATATCGCCGTTTCCGGCGTCTCCCAGCAAATCGTCCAGATCGCGGCGACAGACAGCAGCTCCTTCGCCATCTCGTCCTCCGGGCACCTCTGGGCTTGGGGCTCGAACGCCCGCGGCGAGCTCGGCCAAGGACGGCGCGTCACCGCCGCCAACGCCTATTCCGCCGCTCCTCTTCGCATCGGCACCGCCAAGACTTGGACGATGGTCGTCGGCGGCGCCCGCCACGTCCTCGCGCTCCAAGCACCCACACGCCTCTACGCATGGGGTGACAACGTCTTTGGCCAGTGCGGTCGCGCCGCCTCCTCCGCTCCCGTCCTCGCGCCCGCGGCGGTGACGCTGCCCAGGCCCAAAGGGAAGCCGGCGCCCTCGGTGACCGCTCTCGCCGGAGGCGATTTCCATTCGCTCGCGTTGACGAGCACCGGCTCGGTTTATGCCTGGGGCCTGAACGCCCGCGGGGAACTCGGCCGTGTGCCGACCGCCACCGGCAAGAACGTCATCACCACCCCCTTCGTGATCGATCAGGACGACCCCGCCTCCTCCGATCCCAGGAAGCGCATCGCGCTCCCGGCGGCCTCCGCCATCGCCGCCGGCGGCGATTTCAGCCTGCTCGCCTTGGTCGACGGCAGCCACCTCGCTTTCGGCGCCAATAACAGTGGACAGCTCGGCGTCGGGACCGCCGACAACACGATCGCCGGCATCGGCCGCGCACCGCTCGTCACCACCCCCAATCTCGCCGTCGCCGCCCCGATTCCGGTATCCGATTCCGTGGTTTCCGGCGTGCCGCAATTTGGCGTCGGCTCGACCTTCGGCCCGCTCGCCTTGGTGGTTCGCAACACGGGCGCCGTCGCGCATACGAACGCCTTCCGCCTCTCTTTCTATCTTTCTTCCGACAACAAACTCGATTCCTCCGACCGGCTCCTGGCCTCGAGGACCGATAGCGTCGCGCTCCCGGCCGGCCAGCTTCGCGCCACCGCATTCACCGCCGCCGAGCTCACCGTTCCGGAGGTGATTCCCGGTGCTTACTTTCTCCTGAGCCAAGTCTCGTCCTTGGACGCCTCGGGTAATCCGATCGCCGATGCCTACACTCCGGACAACGGCGCCTCGGTGGCCGTCGGAATCGTCGGCCCGGATCTGTCCATCTCCGGCATCATCGGCATTGATCGCACCATCGTGGAAGAAAGCGACGGAGGCTTCGGAAATGTTTCCACCAACCTGATCAACATCAACCGGGGTCTGGTTTCGGGCGGACGGGGAATCTTGGCCGAACTTTATCTCTCGGCCGACGAGACTCTCCAGCCCGACGGTGACACCTTGTTGAAGACCGTCCGCGTATTCCCGCCCTCCGGCGGACTCGTGGGCGGTGCGGTTTTGCCCCTTGATTTTGGTTCGGTCACCGTGCCCTCCGGCGCCAATGGCGGCGATTACTCCCTGCTCGTGGTCATCAACCGCGACGGAGCCATCGTGGAATCGGGCGAAGGCGCGAATATCGGCCGCATATCGGTCCGCATCGCCGCGCACGATCTCGCGGTGACCGCCCCCGCCCTCCCGTCGACGACGCTCGGCTCCGCGACCACGCTGCAGAACGTTCCGGTCACGCTCCAGAATCTCGGATCCCTCGCGTATCCCGGCGACGCCACCGTCGAACTTTACCTCTCCGAGAAATCCACCTTCGACTTCACCGCCACCCGCATCGGCCAGCAGACCGTCGCCGGCGGTTTGCCCGGCCAGTCCAGCCGAGTTGTTGTTTTCCCCTCGGTGCCCCTGCCCGTGAGCTTGGGCGGTCCTATCACGTTTTTCGCCCGCGTTGTCGCCGACCCCGCGCTGGGAGATCGTTTTCCCGCCAATAATCTCGCCGGCGTCACCGCGGCCATCGGCGCGCCCTCCTTTACCCTCAGCGATATTCTGCTGCCCAACACCGCCAGCGTGGAGGCGGGCGGCAGCCTCGGGGCCGTCAGTTATCGCTTCAACAACGCCGGCCCCGGTGCGCTTCCCGCCGGCTTCCCGGTGAACGTCGAAGTCTATCTCTCCGCCGACGCCACGCTTGATCGTTCGCGCGACGTTCTCCTCGACCGTTACGCCTACCTTGATGGCGTGGCGCCCGGTGGTTCGGTTCTGCTCCCAGGTGCCGAGGCTCGTCCTATCGACATCCCATCCGGCACCGCCAACGGCTTCTACTCCCTCATCATCGCGATCAACGCCGATGGCGCCCAAAGCATCTTCCCGTCCGCCATCCAAGCGACTTCGATCAACGTCGGCGCCCTCAACTTGGCCGTGCAGGCCCCTGCCGTCCCCAGCCCGGCTCTCGGCGTCAACGCGGTGATCGATACCGTCACCTCCACCATCGAGAACTTGGGCGGCTTCTCCGTGCCTGCGGGTCTTGTGGCGGAACTTTATCTCTCAACGGACACCGTCTACGATACTGGCGATCTTCCGCTTGCGACCACCACTTTGCCGACACCCATCGCGGCGACCAGCACCCGAAGCGTGACGTTCTCCGGCGTGTCGGTGCCGGATGTGGCTTCGGGCAACTACCACTTGCTCGTCCGCATCGTCCTGCCTCCCGGAGTTCTCGATACCGATGCTTCCGATAACGTCGCCGCCACCGCCGTCTCGATCAGCCGCCCGGATGTTGCAATCGAAGACATCACCGCTCCGGCTGAATTGCTGCTGGATGCGCCTGCTCCTGCCATCGAGAATGTCCGTTTCACCCTCAAGAACACGAGCCCCGGCGTGTTGCTCCCCGGTGTTTCGCTCGCGTATGAAATATACCTTTCCCGTGACGCCGTCTTCGACGCCCGCGACACGCTCCTGACAGCGGGCGAGGTCACCGCCGGCTTGACCGCCATGGCTCAGCCGGGTTCGAGCGAGATCGTCGGCCCGCTTAATCTTCCGGTCTCCTCCGGTTTGGTGGGCGGCACCTATCACCTCCTTGTCGTGGTTAACCGCGACGGATCGGCGCCCCTTGCCTCCACGCAGCCCGCCGTGGCTGGCCTCCAGATCATCTTCCAAAAGGAAAACGCCCCCGGTCGGGCGCTGGACTATGGCGTGGTCGCGTTCTTGCCTTCCGGCTCTTGGTCCAGTGTTTCGGATGTCCGCGCCACGGATCGGGCTGCTTACCAATCCAGTCCGCTGTCTCCCGGCCAAACCGCCACGATGGAGCTTCAAGTAACCGGTCCTACAACCCTGCCTGTGCCTTGGAAGCTTAGCCCCGGGGCGGGCGACGGTATCCTGCTTCAGCGCGACGGCGCACCGCTGAGCCTCCTCGACACATTCGATCCGGTCTACCGCCTTTCCGGGCCCGGTGGCACGGCCATCGATGTTCCTGCTGGCGAACACACCGTCTCGTTCACTTACGCCCAAGCATCCTCGGATACGACCGCCTTTGCCCGGGTCGATCTCGATGTGCCGTCCTTCATAACCGGCGGTGACGCGGACTGGTTTGGCGTTGCCTCGACCGAGGCCAAGGTGAACGGCAACTATGCCCGCTCTCCCCAATTGAATGCAGGGGAACAGGCCAGCCTTGAAGTTCAGGTGCAGGGGCCTGCTCAAGTGTCCTTCTGGTGGCGCGCGAGGGGCACGGCCACGGATATTTTGGAGTTTTCCATTGATGGCGAACTGGCCGAGTTCCCGACCAACGGTTACGACGAAGCTCCCCGCCCCGCTCGCATCGGAAATCAGCCGGAATGGCGCCGCGCCACTTTCCTCGTCGGCGGCGGAGCACGCACCCTGCGCTGGACTTACACCCAGGCCAGCGACGATACCAGCGCCCAGGGAAATGTGGACGGACTTGTGGTGCTGAATCCTGTTCCGGATGTCTCCGCACCCAATCGCGACACCGATCCGCTCGAGTATGCGGAGGTGCCTGCGTCTACTGTCGATCTTGGCATCCTTTCCGCCGTCGCTCCGGTAGGCACCTATCTTCTCGACGACGCCCAAAACGGGACCGGTCGTCTTCCTGTGCAAGTGGCGTTCTCCAACCTCGGCAAGGCATTCGCCTCGGAGCCGAGCTGGAATGCCTCCAATCTTGAGCTAAGACTTTCTGCGGATCGCCTCTGGGGCAACTCCGACGATATCGCGTTGGGCAACTACGCTCATTTCCAGGTTCTTCAAATCGGGGAGCAGGTGACCTTCAACGCGGAGGTCAACCTGCCGCTTGATTTGCCGGAGGGAACCTACTTCCTCTTGGTCCGGGTTCGGGCCTTCGACGAAGGCGGTGAATTCACCTTGGCCAACAACTCCCTCGTTCTTGGGCAGTCAGGCGCCGGCAACGCCTATGTGATTCGCCGCGCTCCGGACCTGCGTATCACGAATTTCGCCGGCCTCGCTCCCAAGTATCCTTATCACCCGGAGGACGCCGTGTATGTCAGCTACGATATCGCCAACCTCGGCCTGGGCGATGTTAACCCGGCGGATCGTTTTGATGTCCAAACGGATTTGTATGCCATTCCGAAGGGTGTTACCATTCTTAGCGAAGCAAAGCTTCTCCGTTCCTTCCCGCTACGCGAATTTAGCGTCTTTATTCCAACGGTTAGGGCCGCCTATCCGGCTCCCGTTGTCGTTCCGGTGGTTGAGTTTTTCGATCTCCCCCCCATTCGAGATATTCTTGTAATACTGGATCCTAATCGAATTCCTCCCGGCACGCCTGAAGACGCTATCGCGGTTACCTCAAATATCGAATTGTTACGTGCTTACGACTTCTTCTTTCGTGTGACCGTGGACGCGGGCAATCGGGTTCAGGAGTCCAGTGAAACGAATGTCTTCTGGATGGTGGCGGACGATGAGATGTTTAACATGGTGCCGGCGCCCACCTTCGAAAATGCCGGCTCATTCTATGGTGATGTCGCCTTTGGATCGTTTTTTGCGGATAATATCGGCGTTTTTGTAGACACGCCGTTTGATTTAGCCGCGATTCCGCCTGCGGCAGGCACGTTCACCGATTTCATCTGGGATTATGCTCTGTATCGGGCGGCTGTCGGCCTGCCCAACTTGCTCTTCCAGCAGGACGTGCAGAACGGCATCTCGAACCTGAACGTTCCGCCCTATGGCGTCGCACAATTCAATACGCTGGCGTTTGATTTCAACGTGAGGTCCACGGACGTGGAAATCTTGGTTCAGGCGACTGACGACTCTCAAGGCGGGGTATGGGAAACGCTCCAGACTCTGACGCCTCCTTATAACGCGATATTTGGTTCCCGCAGCCTCACCGGCTATGGCGGTCTTTCTTCTTCTCCGCTTGTTCTTTCCGTCGAGGGCAATGTGACGAATGTCCAGCGGTCATACGCCGCCCGTGTCACCTTCCGTGATCGTTTGCCGATCAGCGTTCGTGGCGCGGCGAACAACCCGCGCATGCGCTTGATTGTTCGTCCGGCCGCCGGTTTGACGACGCCTCCTCCGGTGACAAATCTTTCGGCGGCAAATGTGGATTTTTCTGTCGTGCTAAACTGGACGGGAACTCTGCCTAGCAACAGCTTCGGAATCCAGGGAAGGTGGATAATCGAACGGTCTCGAGATGGTGTGAATTTTGAAAACTTGGGCACCACCGAACGTAACACCTTCACGGATTCGAGTCCGGGGTTCAGTGGCGTGAATACCTACCGCGTCCACGGCGTCAACGCTGCTGGAGCCAGCGCCCAGCAAGAGGTTCAGATCGGCCTCTAAGCCCGCGGCTTTCGATCAAATCGATTAACGCACAAAAGCGCGGGCCGACTTTTTCGGCCCGCGCTTTTTCTTTTCTCGTATGGTCGACGGCGCGATGCGCGTTGTGCTCGCCCGTCCTTGGCGAGTTGATTAGTTGATTCGATTCCTGCCCGGTGTCCGGTTTGCGCGTAAACGCTGCTCCGGCTTTTCTATCTTCCGCGCATCCCGCGCCGGAAGCTCCGGCGCCCGTCCGTCTCATGCCATTTCGCATTCCAACGTATAAACCC
>CAMLNJ010000026.1 GCA_946481225.1 uncultured Verrucomicrobiota bacterium
CGCCCTTTCTCCCTCCACTCGCAGAGCGCCAGCGATGGTCTGAATTCTTTCCCAGACACACCCTGGCGCCTCGGACGCCGCGCCCCGCCACATCGCGTTGGCCGCCGATTTTTGCTTTCTGGCCACCCGTCCCGTCCTTCACGCTTCCCGCTTTTCGCACCCATGCGCTTCTTCAAATATCACGCCCTCGGCAACGACTACATCGTCATGAACCCGGCCGATTTCCCCGGCTGGTCCGAGCCCTCGGTCGAGCAGATCCGCGTCATCTGCCACCGCAATTTCGGCGTCGGCTCCGACGGCATCCTCTGGGGTCCGCTTCCCTCCACGAAGGCCCGCTTCGGCCTGCGCATCTTCAATCCCGATGGCTCCGAGGCGGAAAAATCCGGCAACGGCCTGCGCATCTTCTCGCGCTACCTCTGGGACGCGAAACTCGCCACCGCCCCGGTGTTCACCATCGAGACGCCCGGCGGCGTGGTGGAATCCGAGATCAAGGACGGCGGCGCCCTCATCACCGTCGAAATGGGCAACGTCAGCTTCGTGAGCACCAAGATCCCGCACGTCGGCCCCGAGCGCGAGGTCGTCAACGAGAAGATCACGGTGCTCGACCGCGAGTTCACCTACTGCTCCGCCACCATCGGCAACCCCCACTGCGTGCTGCCGCTGCCCGAGGTCTCCGCCGAGCTGGCCCACAAATACGGTCCCCGCCTCGAGACGCACGCGAACTTCCCGCGCAAGACCAACGTCCAGTTTCTCCAGATCCTCGACCGCGCCAACATTCGCATCGAGATCTGGGAGCGCGGCGCGGGCTACACGCTCGCCTCGGGCAGCAGCTCCAGCGCCGCGGCCGCGGTCGCCCACAAGCTCGGCCTCGTCGACGGCGACGTCACCGTGCACATGCCCGGCGGCAAGATCGGCATCAAGATCGCCCCCGGCTTCGCCATTCGCATGACCGGCACCGTCAACCGCGTCGCCGACGGCGTCATGCACCCGGAGCTCTTCCAGGTGAAGGTCTGAGCCGCCGGCCTTCCCCCGCCGCGCCAAAAAAAGGCCGCCCGAAACCCGGGCGGCCTTTTTGTCGGGCGAGATGCCGGTGCGGATGCCGATCGCGGCGGCCCGAATGCGCATCCTGGGTTCAGTATTTGACCGGGCATCCGTAGGGCTGGGTGGTCGCATGGGCGACCGGCTTGCCCTCCTTCAACGCGGCGAGCGCGCTCTTCACGTAATTTTCCGCCTTCGCGATGTCGGCCGGGTCTCCCGAACGGATGCTGTCGATCGCGCCGTTGTAGACGAGGACGCCCTCGGCGTTGACGATGAAAATGTGCGGCGTCGTCTTCGCGTCGTAGGCCTTGCCCACCTTGCCGTCGGAATCGCGGAGATAAGCGGCGGCGGCGACCTTGTTCTTCGCCTGCCAGGACTTGGCCTTCTCCGCGTCGTAGTCGCCCTGCTTGCCCGCCGCGGCGGAATTGATCTGCAACCACACCACGCCGTCCGCGGCCGCCGCCTTCTGCGTCGCCGGAATGTTGCCGCTCTTGTCGTAGTGCTTCACCACAAACGGGCACTCCGGGTTCACCCATTCCAGCACCAAGGTCTTGCCTTTGAAGTCGGCGAGACTGCGCGTCTTTCCATCGAGATCGTTCAAGGTGAAGGCCGGGGCGGGTTGCCCCACGGTGGCCGCGCCGAGCACGGCGGACGCAAAAAGACCGGCCGCGACAAGGCCGGCGCGAAGAATGAAGGGTAGGCGAATCGATGTCATAGGCTTTGACGAAGAGGTTTGTGGGCGGCGGCCGGTTTCGACCCCGGCCGCACCCCGCGAAACAACCGCAAGTTCTCCGCTTTGCCACCCGGTCCGGCGTTTTTCCCGCCCCGAACGACTTTCCGCCACCTCTTCCGACTCGCCCTCCGCTCGCCCGCCGAGCAGCTTCCGCGACGTGACCGGTTGGATCAGCGACGTCTTTCGCCTCGGCTGGGGCGCCCTCGTTTGGAACACCCGCAAGTCCGCTCATCGCCTCCGTGGCGGCCGCCGCCGCTGCCCTTGCCAAACGCCCAGCGATTCCGGACTGGCCGATGAGACCGGCTGCGAAGCCGTCACCCACTTCCGCTCGCCCGCGCGTTTCCGCGTCGCCTGCCCCCTGCTCCGCCGTCGCGGGGACGGCGCCTGGGTCTGCTCCGTCAACTCCGAAGATACCCGCCCGTTCTGGGGCCGCGCGTTTCTCCTCTTCGGCGGCGCGAGCGCGGCCGCCTATCTCGCAGCCACCCTTCTCGCCTTCTGCGGCCTCCTCGCGATCGGCTACCGCCCGACCTATCGTCAGGTCGCCTGGCCGCGCGCCTGGTCGGAACTGCGCGGCGTCCAGGCGCGCCTCTACCTCGAACGCGGCCGCGAGGCCCTCGCCGCCGGCAGGCACGCCGAAGCCCTCCTCGCCCTCGCCAACGCCTACGAGCTCGACCCAGCCGACTACCCCTCGGGGCTCCTGCTCGCGCAGCTCTGGCAAGGCGGCCGGCCCGCCCAAGCCAACAGCCTCTTCGCCCGCCTCTACCGGGAGCATCCGGAACGGCGCGAACAGACCGCCCGCATCTGGTATCGCGCCCTGCTCGCCCGCGGCGACTTCGCCGCCGTGCTTCCGCTTGCCCGCGACCGCCTCCTCGCCGTCGGCGAGGGGCCGCCGCCGCCCGCCTGGACGCAGGCCTGCCTGTTTGCCGCGAGACGCGCCTCCGGCCCCGACGCCCTGGCCAGATTGCTCGAAGCACCCCGCCTCGCCCCCGCGCTGCGCCCGCTTCTCGAGCTCGAGTCTCGGCTTCCGACCGCGGACGCCGCGACCCGGGTGAGGCTCCTCGCCGACGCCGTCCCCCTCGAGCGCGACGCCTTTGTCGCGCATCACCTGCTCCGTCGCCTACTCGAGGAGAAACGCCCCGACCTCGTGCTGTCCTTAGCCTCGGCCCCGGACTCCCCGCTGAGCGATCGCGAAAAGCTCCGCCTGCGGCTCGACGCGCTCGCCGACCTCGGTCGCCAGTCCGAACGGTCGGCGCTCGTCCGCCAGTTGCTGGCCCGGCCCCCGAACCCGGCCATTTGGGAACTGCTCAGCTCCCATCTCATCGCCCGCCCCGACCGCGATCTCCTCCGACTGGTCGCCGAGCATCACCGAAGCGCGCCGCTCCCCGCCCACGAAGCGGCCTATCCCCAATTCCTCGCCTGGTTCGCCGCCTGCGGGGTCAACGGCGACCCGGAATCGCTCGACGAGGCCGAGCGTCTCCTTTCCGCCTCCGCCGCGCGCGATCCCCGGGCCCTGCCGCTCGCGCGCCGCGCCTTCCTTGGCCCGCCCGAAACCTTTCGACTCGAAACCATTCTTCCGCTCCTCCAGCCCCTTCCCCTCGAAAGCGCCTACGCGCTCCATGACCGTTTTTCCCCACCCCGCCCCCTTCCCGAGTAGACCCATGCTGCACAAAACGACCGCACAGGAACGCCGCGCCCTCCTCGTCCTCGCCACACTGATCGTCCTCGGCACCGTGGGACTCTGGATTCTCGACTAAACTATCGTCGCGTTTCCGCGTCAAAAAGCCGGACCGCATCGGGGCGGAGGCCCGTCTCACTCCTTGATCGCCCCGGCCTCCTCCTCGGCCCCCGCCAGCCCGCAGCGCTCCAACAGTGCCCGCGGATCGGCGTCGCGCCCCATGAAGCGCCGAAACAGCTCCGCCGCGTCCGCCGAGTTGCCCTTGCTCAGGATGTGCTCGACGAACTCCGCCCCCGCCCGGCGCGAAAACACGCCTTCCTTTTTCCAGCGCGTGAAGGCGTCCGCCTCCAGCACCTCCGCCCACTTGTAGGAGTAGTAGCCCGCCGCATAGCCCACGGGATCGGAGAACAGATGCCCGAAGCGACGCACGATCGTGCGCGCCGCCGGCTCGGTCGGAATCATGCAATCCGCCACCAACGCCCGCGTCTTCGCCTCGAGGTCGCCGGCGACGAACTCCTCCGCGCGGATGTGCAGCAACAGGTCCATCTTCGCAAACTGCACCTGGCGCATCGCCGCGCACGCCGCGCGAAAATTCCGCGCGCCCGTCATCTTCGTGAAAAGCTCCTCCGGGATCGGCGCCCCCGTCTCGTGATGCCGCGCAAACAGGTCGAGCGACTCCCACTCCCAGCACCAGTTCTCCATGATCTGCGAGGGCAGCTCCACGAAGTCCCAGGCCACGTTCACGCCGTTGAGCGACTTCACCGGCACCTCCCCGAGAAGATGGTGCAACAAGTGCCCGAATTCGTGGAAAACCGTCTCCACCTCGCGATGCGTGAGCAACGCCGGACGGCCCTCCGTCGGCGGCGACATGTTGCCGCAGATGTAGCCGAGATGCGGCGCGCGCGTGCCGTCCGGGCGCGGCCCGCCGGTGATCAGATAGCCCATCCAGGCGCCGCCGCGCTTCGACTCCCGCGGATGCCAATCCGCATAAAACGATCCGAGGTGGCGTCCCGCCTCGTCGTGGAGCTCATAGAACTTCACGTCGGGATGCCACACGAGCTCCGGCGCGACGACCTGCTCCGCGATGCGCAGGCCGAACACGCGCCGCGCCAGCTCGAACAAGCCCGCCTGCACCCGCCCCACCTCGAAATAAGGGCGCAACTGCTCCTCGTCGAAGACGTGCCGCGCCTGCCGCAGCTTCTCCGCCCAATACGACACCTCCCAGGCCTTCAGGCGTCCCGCGGCTTCGCCCGTGCTCTTCGCCTTGAATGCCTCCAGCTCCGCGCATTCGCGCCCGAAGGCGGCCCGGCAGCGCGCCTCGAAATCGGTCACGAACGCCAGCGCCTTCGCGCCCTCGCGCGCCATGCGCCTCGTCAGCACCAGGTCGGCGAAATTCCTCTTTCCGAGCAGCGCCGCCTTCTCCGCGCGCAGGGCGAGGATTTGTTGCACGAGCGGCCCGTTGTCCCATTTGCCACCCTCCGCCTCCGCGCCGACCGCCGTCGCCGCCGCCCAGACCTCGCGCCGCAGCGCCTCGTCCTCCGCGTGCAGCATCACCGGCTCCTGCGAGGGCATGTGCAACGTGAAGCGCCAGGCCGGCTTCTCGTCCGAACCGAAGCCCTTCTTCCGGGCCGAATCGCGCGCCGCGGCGACCGCGCTCGCCGGAAGGCCCGCCAAGCGCGCCTCGTCCTCGACGACCAGTTGCCAGGCGTTGGTCGCGTCTAGCGTGTTCTCGGAATACTTCTGCGTGAGCTGCACCAGCTCGGCCTCGAGCTTTTCCAGCCGCGCCCGCTTCTCCTCCGGCAGGTCCGCGCCCGCCTCGCGGAAACTCGCGAGCGTCTCCTCCCGCAGCCGCGCCCACACGCCCTCGGCCGCGCGTCCGCTCGGCGACTCGGCGCCCGTCTTCAAACGCGCCCAAAGCGCGGCGTTGAGCGGAATGCTCGCGAAAAACGCCGACACCTTCGGCAGCACCGCGTTATGGGCCTCGCGCAGCGCCGGTGAATCCGCGACCGACTGCAGGTGCGTCACCTTGCCCCAGGCGAGATTCAGCCGTTCCGTGGCCTCCTCCAACGCGAGAAACGTGTTTTCAAACGCCGCCGGCCTCGCGTCGCCCGCGATCTCGTCGATCCGCGCCTGCGCCTCGGCCAGCGCCGCCTCGATTCCCTGCACGATCTGGTCCGGAGCATGCGAGGCCCAGCGGACGCGAAAAGACTCGTCGAGAAAGGGATTGGCGGAGCCGGCGGTCGCCGCGGAGGAGGAAGATGAGGCCATGTAGGATGAGTTGCCCCCAAGATCCTCGCTCCATCTCGTCCCGCAAGCGCGGAGCCGTCGCCCCGGCGCTCCCGTCGCCGGCGACAAACGAGGCCGAACAAGTCTGGCGCGAACGCGCCTCGTCGCTTTGCTCCTCGATCAAACTTCATGGCCACCGTCCCGCCGCAGCCGCATCCTTCGCTCGCCGCCGCCGTCGGCGGCACGCCGCTCGTCCGGCTGGCCCGGCTCTCGGCCGAGACCGGCTGCGAGATTCTCGGCAAAGCCGAGTTCCTCAACCCCGGCGGCTCGATCAAGGACCGCGCAGCGCTAACGATGCTCGACGACGCCGAACGCTCCGGCGCTCTCCGCCCGGGCGGCCTCATCGTCGAGGGCACCGCGGGCAACACCGGCGCCGCCCTCGCCCTCTTCGGGCGGCCGCGCGGCTACCGTTGCCGCTTTTTTGTCCCCGAGTCCATTTGCGCCGCCAAAACCGACCTGCTCGTCGCCCTCGGCGCCGAGGTCCGCCGCGTGCCCGATCGCCCCTGCGGGCATCCGGAAAACTTCCAACAGCTCGCCCGGCGCGACGCCGAATCCGATCCCTCCGCCTGGTGGGTCGACCAATTCGACAATCTCGCCAACCACCAGGCCCACTACCGCTCCACCGCGCCCGAGATCTGGCGGCAAACCGGCGGCAAGCTCGACGCCGTCGTCGCCGCCGTGGGCTCGGGCGGCACCCTCGCCGGCCTCTCGCGCTACTTCGCCGAGCAGGCCCCGGCCGTGCGCGTCGTTTGCGCCGACCCGCACGGCGCCGCCATGTGGTCGTGGTTCACCCACGGGCATCTCGACGACGTCGAGGGAGACTCCGTGGCCGAGGGTGTCGGCCAGTGCCGCGTCACCGCCAACGTCGCGCTCGCGCGCGTCGCCGCGGCGCACCGCATCCCCGACGCGGAGGCGATCTCCGTGTTGCACCGCCTGCGCGACGAGGAGGGCGTCTTCGTCGGCCTCTCCGCCGCGATGAATGTCGCCGCCGCGCTCCGCGACGCCCGGACGCACGGTCCCGGCCGCGCCTTGGTCGCCATCCTTTGCGACGGCGGCGCGCGCTACGCCGCCACCATCCACGATCCGCGCTGGCTCGCCGCCCGCGACCTGCCCTTGCCGCCCAAATGACCCTCGCGCCCTGCACCCGCGCGCATGCGCCGGAGATCCTCGCGATCTTCAACGACGCCATCCTGCACACCACCGCGCTCTACGAATACGAGCCGCGCACGCCGGAGTTCATGGCCGCCTGGTTCGACACCAAGGAGCGCGCCGGCCTGCCGGTGCTCGGTGCGTTTGCGGCGAATGGAGCCCTCGCCGGCTTCGCCACTTACGGCCCCTTTCGCGGGGCCCTCCCCGGCTTTCGCCACACGGTCGAGCATTCGGTCTACGTGCATCCGCGGAACCGCCGCCAAGGCGTGGCCAAAACCCTCCTCGCCGAGCTGGTCGCGCAAGCCGCGGCCCGCGAGGTGCGCGTCATGGTCGGCGTGATCGATTCCGCCAACCTCGCCAGTCTCGCGCTCCACCAAGCGCTCGGCTTCACGCGCGCCGGCACGCTGCGCGACGTCGGCTTCAAGTTCGGCCGCTGGCTCGACGTCGATTTGCTCCAACTCACGCTTCCAGGTCCGAAACACCCCTGATCCCGCATCGCTCTTCTCCGCGACGACGAGCGCGACGGAGCCGGTCCCGCGCCGGCAGACCGCCGTCTGGCAAAAGCGAGATCGGAACCTCCGAAGAACCGCTTCGTGCGGAGCTTCGCCGCTCATGGGCGCGCCCGTGGACGAAGCCCCGCCGGCAAATACTCGAAAGGCGGGAAAATTGGTATTTACTCGGCGAGGGCAGCCGCTCCATAACGTCCGCCCTTCTTGGTTTTGGGGCAGTAGCTCAGTTGATAGAGCGCTTCGTTCGCAATGAAGAGGTCGTGGGTTTGATTCCCATCTGCTCCACCAAGTAAGCCGCCGGACGGCGGCTCAACTCGTCGCGACGGCCCCCGGCTTCGGTTCCGGCTCGCGCCGCACGCACGGCAGCAATGCGGCGTCCTGCATTCCGTGGATGATTTTTTTGTCCGGCGGACAAAACGTCGCCAATGCGCCGCTCAATTCGGCCTTCTCGCCGCGCACGAAGTAATACGGGCAGAGCCGCAGCCGTCCCGACTCGGGCCCCGCCTCGCCCCCCGCCGCCGGATAAAGGGCGTGCGTGGCCCGCCTCGGCTTGCGGTAGTTTTGCAGGATATGGAGGTTGCGCGGCGCGTCCGTGATCGCGATGTCGACCGCCGCCTGCCACTCGTCGCGCGAACAATCCGCGCCATAGGCCACACTGCGCGCTCCCCAGGCCGTCTCGTGGAACCCGGAGATCTTGAGGATCAGTTCGCGCTCCTTCTTCGACGCCTCGACCAGCCCCCGCCAGTCGCCGAGCGCCCGCCCGCCCACCGTCGGCCCGACCAGCGTCGCGCCCGGAGGCAGCGGCGTGGGGTCGATCACCCACGAGGCGGGAATCAACGATTTCAGGCGCTCGCGCGACTTCGCCGGCAAGGCCTCCGCCCAGTAATCCTGCAACAGGTGATGGTGAAACAGCGCCAGCCCGAGCTTCTCCTCCTGGAAGGGCCGCATGGGCGGGGTGATCGCCACCTCGCCGGCGGCCCAGGACTCGAAAAAATAATGCGCGGTCGGAATCCGCTCGAGGTCGAAGAGTTCGAAAAAGCGATAGATGATGTCGATCGTCTCCGGGTTGCCCTCCACGTCGAAACACAACGAGGGCCCAAGCGGGAAGATGTCGTCGGGCGAGAGGCAGAACACGCGCTTGCCCTGCCGTTGCAGCTGCTCGGCCAGCCACTCCATCTCGGGCCGATAGGTGGCCGCCTCCTCGCTCACCACGAGGGCGATCAGCGGATTGCGGATGTCCGAACGGAGCGCGGCGACCGCCTCGTGAAAATTGCGGATCATCGCGTCGCCCGCGCCGACGATGTCGCCATTTTCCGAATACAATCGGTTCAGGAAGGCGGTGAGGCCGATGCCGCCGGGGACGGAATCGAGCTCGGTCAGCGCCCAGCCTTCGTCGGTGAGCAGCAGGTCGGGACGCAGCACGGCGGGCGTCGCGCCACGGTTCCTCGGATCCCGCGCATGGGCGACCAGCGCCTCCGGCTTCCCGCGGTCCAGATACTCCGCCACCCAGGGGGCGAGCAGGGGCTTGTTGCGCAGAAGGTTTTTGCCCGCGACGCTGCGGAGATAAAGCGTCTCGAGCGCGCGATGGTAATCGAGACACGCCGCGCCGATCTCGCGCAACTCGTCCGTCTGCGCCGCCGTGAGCGGCCAGGCCTCCGGGGAAAGCCGCCAGGTCTTGTCCTCGAACAACGAGGTCTTCGCGAAAGCTTCCTTCAGGACGGCGTGGGCGAGCGGCATGAGCCCATGACGAGAACACAGCCCCGGCGCCGCGCAAGCGCGCGCCCCGCTTCGCCGACGGCAGCGGCGTCGGGCGCGCCGACGAAATTCAGGCCTCCGGCTCGCGCGGCATCCGCACGTAGAGTTGCTCGACCTTCGCCCGCGCCCAAGGGGTCTTGCGCAGGAAAACGAGGCTCGATTTGACGCTCGGGTCGTGGGTGAAGCAGCGGATCTCGATGCGCCGGCCGAGCTCCTCCCAGCCGTAGTGCTCGACGAGCGTCGTCACGATATGCTCGAGCGTCTTTCCGTGCAGCGGATCGCGGGCGGATTGGTCCATGACAAAAAGGGTGGCGAAGGGCGCGGGCGCGGCGCTCAAAGGCCGTTCATCAGCCCGTTGAGCGTGTTCACGTATTTTAGCACGAAGCCAATAACGATGTAGCCGATCATCGCCGCCACCGCCGCGAAGAGCAGGCTCGGATAAAGGATCGAGGCCGCCGCGAGCCGGCCGTTGGCGCGCTCCTGGTGATCCGCCGCGAGCCGGAGCAGGACCGCCTCCAGCGAACCGGTGGACTCGCCCGTCTGGTAGCGCGAGATGAACTCGGCCGGAAACGCGCCCGTTTTCGCCAGATATGCGCCGGGCGCGAGTCCCTGCTCGATCCATCCGTGAATGCGCTCGGAGGCGCGACGCAGCCGGCGCGCGCGCGAAATCCGCCCGGCGTCGACCCATGCCTTCCCGATCGGCGTGCCGGCTTCGAGGAGGTTGCCGAGCGCGAAGGAAAAGTCCGCCAACGCCTGGTTCCGGCGGTAGCCGCCGATCGCGGGCAACAGATCGAGCAGCGCGGTCGCCAAGGGGTTGCCCCTCCGCACGAGCGACCACAGGAGCAAGCCCCCGCCCCAGACCGGAACGAGGACCATAAGCAGCCCCCCGACATAGTCCGCGCCGCTCCAGACGAAGCCGCGCTCGAAGTCGATCATCCTCAGGACCGGCAGCATGAAGGCGCCGAGATGGAAAACGCCCAGCGGGTAGGCCGAGGCGAAAAACACGCGCCGACGCGTCGCCGAGATCTGGGCGTGGCGATCCGCAAGGTTCGCCAGCACGAGGGGCAGCCGGCCCGACTCCGCGCCGGCGACGAGAAAGGGACGGTCGCGCTCGGGCAACCAGTTGCCCGCCGCGGCCACGATCTGCGCCACCGTGGCGCCCTGCTCGGCGAATGCCGCCAGCCGGAAACAATCCCCGGACGGAGCCGGCGACGGGGCGCGCAACGCCTGGGAGAAGGTCATGCCGGCGGAAAGCTGCTGGGCCAGCTGGCGATAGAGCACCGAAAGCTTGTCGTGAGGTAGTGACACGAGAGATTTGACCCGAGCGGGACGGAAATCTCACGCGGTGGCCACTCCGGAACGTGTTTTCAGGCCGGATTCATCGACTGATCGCCCCAACGCGGACCCGCGGCGCCGGCCCGCGCCCTCGAGCTCGTCTCCGCGTCCGCTTGCCTGCTCCTCGCGTCGTCGCGCCAGAAACCTCACCTCCCGAACGCCCGCGACGCCCGCTCGCGCGTCACCGGCGCCACATACGGCTTCCGCAGCACCGCCCAGGCCGCCAGCGCAAGGCCCGCGCTCACCGCGACAAACCAGTCCCCCCAGCGCACATAAAGCGTCCGCACGCCGAGGAACCGCGCATCCCGCGTCACCGCCAGCGTCGCTCCGCCGCGAAAATAAACCGTGCCGCCCTGCCCGCGTGCGTTTTCCCCGCGCTCGCCCGGCCCCGTCCTCACCTCGCCCGTCTCGAGATCCTTCGTGAGCACCGCGCGGATCGCCCCGCACTCGTCGATCCACCCGCTCCAGCCCGAATTGCCCGCGCGCAGCACCGGACGCCGCGTCTCCACCGCGCGCAACACCGAGTGAGCCGCGTGTTGATACGCCGCCGCGCCCTCGCCGAACCAGCCGTTGTTCGTGTTCACGACCAGCACCTCCGCGCCCGCCGCCACGCTCTTTCGCGCCAGATCCGGAAAAATGTCCTCGTAGCACACCAAGGCCCCGAGCCGCGTCGCCCCCTCGCTCTCGGCCCAACCCTCGCCCAGCGGCACCGTGATCAGCCCCGCGCCGGCTCCCGACGTGAAATCCCCTCCCACCGGCACGACCTTCTCCAACCACCCCAGCACCGGCCGCAGCGGCACATACTCGCCAAACGGCACCAGATGCCGCTTCGCATAAAACTCCGGCGCCATCCCGCCGTCCGGCGTGGCGAGAAACACGCCGTTCCACCAGCGCTCCGCCGTCGTATCGGGATTCTCATACGCCACCGAGCCGAAAACCAGCGGCCTCCCCGCGCGCTTCACCAGGTCCTCCGTCCACGCCTGCATGCTCGCGTCGCCCTTCGCCGCCAGCGGCGTGGTCGCCTCCGGCCACAGCAGCAGGTCCGGGCTCCCCTTCGCCACCTTCAAAGTCTCCGCCTCCAGCGTATCCACGATGCTCCTCGCCTCCGCCGGATCCCACTTCACCGTCTGGGGAATCGCCGGCTGCACGATGCCCACGCTCGCCCACGGTCGGTGAAACCGCGCCCGGTTGAAAGTCTCCCGCGCCGTCAGCAGCAGACACCCGAGCAGCAACACCATCGCCACGATAAACTCCGCGCACCGGGTCTTCGCGCCCGTCAGCTCCGGCGCGCCCGATCCGTCCGCTCCCTCCGCGCCTTCGCCGCCCGCGACCGCCTCCGCGCCCCATAGCCCGCGCAACAGCTTCCACGCATACGCCGCGAAAGCCACGTTCACCACCACGAGCACGAAACTCACGCCCCACGCGCCCGTATACGCCGCCGGCTGCAATACGCTCAGCCGATTCCACTGCGTCGCCGACAGCGTCAGCCACGGAAATCCGCTCAAGAACCACGTCCGCGTCCACTCCACGCCCACCCATGCGCCCGCCAGCCCCAGCACTGCCAGCACGCGCTGCGGCCAAGGACGCTTGTCCAAACGGGGCATCGCCCAGCGCGCCGCGACGAACCAGCTCCCCACCCACGCGCCGACCACCGGGCCGAGCAGCAGCAACCCCGCCCAGGTCACGTGATGCAGCCAGCCCAGCGTCAGCGTCCACGCCACCGCCTGCGCCCCGAGCACCGTCCACAAAAACACCTTCCACCGCGGCGCCCGATACGCCCAAAAAACCGCGGGCGCCGCGAACACGTAGGCCAGCTCCGGATACCGCGAGGGCGGCATCATCGCCGTCGTCGCCGCCGTCGTCGCGACAAACACCGCCGCGGCCCGCAGCCATTCGCCATGACGTTTCAAAAACGCCCCGCCCAGCTCCGGCTCATCGGACACATAGGCGGCGGGCTCTTGATCGGCTGACGAAGAATGCATGGACCGCCAAAGCTGCATCAGCCGGTCCGTGTCGCGCAACCCCGCACCACGCCCGGCCTCGGGTCGGAGCGCGCCTCGTGCGCGCACGCATCTGGAACTCGGCTAACAGAATAAAGCCACGCGATGACAATTTCCTGACAAGTCCCGCAACATCTTCCTCGCGCCCCTGTCGACCCTCCCCTTGCGTGCATTCACCCACGTATCCCTCCGGTCCACGCCATCCCTCTCCTCGCGCCCATGCGTAGCTTTCGCCGCGGACTGCTTCTCCTGCTCTGCATTGTCCTTCCCGCCGGCGCCTCGCTCCACGCCGCCTCGCGCGCCCTGATCCTCGTCGGCCTCTCCACCAACGACACCCAGGCCGCCCGCCTCCTCGAAACCGCCGAGTCCATCCAAGCCTCTCTCCTCCGCCGCGGCTTCGACCCCGCCTCGGTCCTCCTCCACGCCCCCGCCCCGGGCCAACCGCTGCGCCGCGACCGCATCCTCGGCGCCTTCGCCACTCTCGCCGCGACGCCCCCGCCCGCCGCGTCCCTTGGCTCTTCGGCCGACGACGAAACTTGGATCGTCCTCCTCGGCACCGCCGCCCCCGACCGCGGCGGCCAGCCCGC
>CAMLNJ010000027.1 GCA_946481225.1 uncultured Verrucomicrobiota bacterium
AGGAAGAGGCCGGCCCAGTCGAGGAGGTCGGACTCGGCCACGGCGACGTAGGCGGACGGAGTCTCGACGAGGAGGGGAAGGACGGAGCGGAAGGCTTCGCCCTTGCGCCATTCGACGGGCGTTTTTCGGGGGATGGCGGAGAGCTTGCGCTCGAGGTAGGTGTTTTCGGCGCAGCCCGATTCTTCGCCCGCCCAGGCGCGGTGGTCGGCGAGGAAGCGAAACTCGGTGAGTTCGCGCACGAGGGTGAATTCGCCGAGGCCGGAGGCTTCCGGCAGGTCGTAGCGGAAGGCGACGCCTTCGTCGTAGGCGCGGGCGACGAGGGCGAAGGCGCGGGCGGGCGCGGCGCCTTCGCCGAGGGTGAGGCGAAGCTCGCGGAAGCGGTCGGGCACGGCGCGGCGCTGGCCGAGCGGGTTGTCCCAGGCGGCCTTGCGAGACGCTTTTTTGGTCTTGGTGATTTTCGCGGTCGGGCCGAGGGTGGTGCCGTCGGCGAAGGCGAGGCCGAGGGCGGAATCGGCGAGAAGGGGTTTTCCGTCGAGCTCGACCCGATAGCGCAGGCCGGCGTCGTCGGAGACGATGAGCGCGAGCTTGCCGTCGGGAGAACGCACGCGGTGCTCGGCGGCGGAGGCGCAGAGGGGCGCGAGGAGGGCGAGGAACGCGAACAGGGGGGATTTCATTGGCGAGGAGCGGGCGCGGGGACGGCGGGCGCCGGTTTCAGGACCGCGAGGCGGTAGGGGAGGAGGACGTAGTTGGGCTCCTTGGTGCCGCGAGGGAGGCCTTGGTAGAGGAGGCGCAGGTTCTGCGGATCTACCGTCATGGTCTCATCGCTGCCTTCGCGGAGGAGTTCTCCGTGGCTGACGCCGTCGGTCCAGAGCGGGCCGCCGTCGGCGGTGCGCACGTTGGCGTTGCCCGCGAAGGGTGTCACCTCGGAGTCCGCGCCGGGCAGCGGTTTCCATTCACCGTCGAGGCGGCCGGTGGTGAACGCGCGGTAGTAGCGGGGGCCGTTTTTTCCGATGCATTCGACGAGGAGGAGGAATTGGTCGGTGCCCTTTATCCGATAGACGCAGGAACCTTCGAAGAGGTCGCGGTGGTCGGGCTCGTGCAGGATGACGACGGGCTCGTCGAAGCCGCGGGGGAAGTCCGCGAGGCGCGTGCGGCTGCGGTAGAGGCGGCCGTGGTCGTCGGGGAAAAACAAATACGCGTGGGTGTCGTCGCAGATGATCCAGTAGTCGAGCCAGCCCTCGACGACGCTCTTGGGGGTGCCGTCGAAGAGGGGCTGCGGCGCGTTCCACGACATGGGGTCGGAGATGTTGTCGGTCGTCGAGAAGCGTGGCTGCGGCGACTGGAAGATCAGATACCACTTCTTTTGCGGCCGGAAGTAGAAGACCTGCGGAGCGCAGTTGTAGCCGGCGAGGTTCGGATTGTCGTCGAGGTAGAAGGGCCTGGCCTGCGGGGCCTCGTCCCAGGTGGCGAAGTGGAAATGGGCCATGCCCCATGCGCCGTTCGTGGCGGCGGTGGTGGCGAAGACGTGCCAGCGGCCCTCGTGGAAAATCACGGAGGGGTCCTTCACGGCGACGATGGGATGGCGCTCGTCGGCCGTCGGGTGGACGAGCGGGCCGGTGGTGATCCAGGTTTGTGGAGCGAACGAGGCGGGCGCGGCGGCGCCGGGGCCTTCGGCGGAGCGGAGCGCGGGGGCGAGGCAAAGCAGGACGACGCATCCGAGGGCGATGTTTCGGGCGGAGAAGGGAATTTTCATGAGAGCGGTTCGGGCGGAGGGGCCCCGATGGGGCGAAGGGGACAGGAGATCAGCGGGGAGGGAGGAGGGGGATCGTGGCGGTCAGCGTGAATCGGCTCTGGGTGCGCACGAAACGGATCTCGGAGGCGTTCGCTTGCGCGGAGGGCAGGGCTTGGATCGCTCGCGCGATGTCGTCGATCCGCGTGACGGGGGTCGCGCCAATGCCTTGAACGAGGTCGCCGGCTTTCAGGCCCAGCTTGGCCAGCGGGGAATTGGCCGGGACTTCCACGATGGCCACGCCGCCGGAGTCCTTGGTCACGCCGTAGGCGGAGAATTCCTCGCCTTCGAGGTTGCGGATCGAGCCGCCCATCCAGGTTCGGACGACACCGCGGGCTTTGGCGAGGTCGGCTTCGGACGGCTTCGCGAGGTCGGCGCGGATAGCGACGACGGGCAACTCGGGGGTGCGGGCCTTGGCGCGGAGCGAGGGCTTGAGCACGCCGAACCGATCCATGGCGAAGTTTTTGAAGCCGAGCGCGAGGGCCGGGGAGCCGGGTTTCACGCGATAATCGCCCTTGGCGGGGTCGACGAAGAGGGGATCGGCGACGAGGGAGTGCTCGTCGGCGCCGTTCGCCGCGAAGCGCAGGCGATCACCGTGGCTGGTGGTGAAGAGGTTGTAGTCGAGCTCCTCTCCCCACTTGCCATTGGCGGGCATCACGGCGGGCTGATAGGCGCCCATCACGATGTTGCGTTTGAAAACGTCGCCGCAGTTCGCGAGCCACACGTGCGGATGGAGCGTGTTGTTGACCAGGACGTTGTTGGTCACGATGCGGCGGTAGCCTTCGCGGAGCTTGAGGCCGCCCTTCAGGAAAAGGTTGTTGTAGATCTCGTAGTTGCTGGAGCCGTCGTCGAGGTCCACGTCCCAGCCGTGGTCGCAGCGCCAGCGGCTGTCGCGGATGATGTTCACGCCGGTGATGTCGAGCAGGGGGAGCGTCGGGTCTTTCGCGACCTGTTCGTTCACGACCTCGGGACGGGGATGCCAGAAGCGGTCGCGGCCCCAGGAGTTGAACGAGCCGTGGTCGTGGGTCTCCTGCACGGTGTCGAAGATGTCGCAGCCTTCGATCACGTGTCCGCCGAAGGTGCCTTCGTTGATATTGATGCCGGAGCGGGAGGCGTCGTAGATCGAGCACTGGCGAATGGTGATGCGGGCCGACATGGAGACCTGCACGCCGGCGCCCTGTTTCTCGATCTGGCCGAGGCCGTGCATGAGGGAATCCTCGACGACGCAGTCGGCGGGGTAGTTGTCGGATTTCGGGCCGGGGGTGCGGTCCATGGCCGCCCAGTCGCGATGCTGCCCGTATTCGAAAAGAGGGCTGCGGACGGCGTCGGGGTCGCCGACGAAGGCCACCGCGCTGGCGCCGATGTCGTGGAAATAGCAGCCTTTGATCGCGAGCTCGCGGTTCCACTTGTTCACGAAGATGGCGTTGCCGCCGACCTGGTCGAACTCGGTGTTGGCGACGGTGCAGCGCCGGGCGCCGTTGAAGAGGATCGCGCCGCCGCGGTAGATGGTCCAATCGGAGCGGAGGAGCGGCTCCTTGTTGTCCATGAAGGTGCGGGCGGCGTGGCGGAGGACGAAGCCGTCGAGCGCGACGTGGGCGACGGGGTTTTGCGGCGTGCCTTGGAACTCGACGAGGTGGGGCAGGCGAACGACCTCGACGACCGCGGAGGAGAGCTTGGTTTCGGGGGCCGGGCGGAAGTAGAGCGTATTCGTTTTTTGGTTATGGAACCATTCTCCGGGGGCATCGAGTTCCTCGAAGATGTTTTCCACCATGCGCTGGTCCTTGTGCATGCCCATCTGGCGGTTGTTTTGCCAGCCGCCCTCGTAGGTCACCACGTTTTGGGCGTCCTTGCCAGTGATGCGGTAGTGGTAGCCGCCCCAGCGGGCGCTGTGCATTGCGTGGATGTAGCCGCCTGCGGGGTCGGACCAGCGGGCCGCGCGGTCGGGGCTGAAGGCGTCGGCGGAGTATCCGTTGTAGGCCTTGGTCTTGGCGGCGGGATCGTAGTTTGGGTAACGGGCCATGTGCTGGCGCACGCCGTCGACCCAGAGCTGGTCGATCACGAGGCCGGCGGGGACGGAGGCCTGTTGGATGCCGTCCTTGTAGGCGGACCAGGCGAGCGCGAGGCGCTGTCCGCCGCTGAGTATGGCGCCGCCTTCATGGAATGACTTGTAGGTGACGGGCGCGGCGGGCGTGCCGGAATCGGTCGGCGTGAAGACGATCGTCTGCGGCAGGTAATACACGCCGTCGGCGAAGGTGACCGTGACCGGTTCTTTCCCGGCTAAGGCGCGCGCGGCCTGTTGGGCGGCGGCGAAGCTGCGCAGGGGCTTCGTGCGCGTGCCTGGAGCGGTGTCGCTGCCCTGCGGCGCCACGAAGAGTTCGGCGGCGGATGCGAGGGAGGCGACCAGGCCGGTGGCGGCGAGGAAGATGACGGGGATTCGCATGAGGAAAAGGGGGGCGGCTGATGAATCGGGATCAAGGGCGGGGCGCTTCGATGCGGAGGCCGAAGAGGCCGCCGACGCGGCCCCGGCCCGTGCCCTGGAAACGCACGGTGAGGTTTTGCTGGCCGGTGAGCGCCTCGGGCGGGAGCGGGTAGGCGACCTCGAAGGTTTTGCCCGGGTGGCGGCCGTCGAGGGTTTGCGTGGCGACGACGACTCCGTTGACCACGACGTCGAAGACGCGGTCGCGGTCGCTTCCCCAGTAGGCGCAGACCAGGACGGGCTTGGGGATGGTCGGCAGTTTGAGCACGTAGGAGAAGGCGCCGTTCGGGGCGGCGTCGCGCCAGGCGTGGTTGGAAACGCTTCCGGTTAGGCTTTGCTCCGCCGACAGGTCGTGGGCGAGCTCGGAGGCGGCATCGCCGACGATGACACGGTCGAGCACCGAGGCGTCGGCCGCGGTCGGGGCGTTCGCGGCGGGGGCGGTGGCGGATTCGGAGGACGCTTGGACGGCGGTGGGCGCGGTGTCCGTGAGTTCCCAATACACCGAATAACGCTCGTGATGCACGGCGTGGAGCGGCTGGAAGACGATGCCGGAGGCGGGGCCGGCGTCGCGGGCTTTGAAGGTGAGCGTGGAGGCGTCGGCGAGGGTGAGCCAATCGGCGGGGTTGGCGGAGGAGTTGACGATGGGCGGCACCGGCGCGGGCGGGAGCTTGAAGAAGGCTTCCTTGTCGCCGAAATCTCCGGGCATGCCTTCGGAGCCGAGGCGGCCGGCGAGGAGGAGGGGGCCGTAGAAAACCGAGACCATGGACGGAACGTCCTTGGCGCGTTCGAGGCGGAGCGCGGCGGGAAGCTTGAGGGCGACGATGTCGCCGGTTTTCCACGCGCGTGTCACGGACAGGTAGCCGGAGGGCGCGGCGGTGGCGGCTTGCGGGCGGCCGTTGATGGATAGTTCGACGGGGCCGGACACCCAGCCGGGGACGCGGAGATGCAGCGTGGCCTTGGTGCGACGGGCGGCGCGGACGATGCTCAGGCGGACGGTGTCGTCGAGGGGCGGGAAGCCCTCTTGTTTGATCGCGAGGCCCTGGGCCGCCCAGTCGAAGGTGGACGGGATGTAGAGGTCTACCCAGAGCTGGCCGGGGCGGTGGAAGTAGATGCCTTCGTTGTAGCGGGCGGTGTTTTCGATGCCCGAGCCGACGCAGCAGTGGGTGCCGTCGAGGTAGGTGCGGAAATCGCCGTGCAGGGGCGTGAAGTAAGTCATCGCGCCGGTGTCGGGGGCGACGGTGGCGAGGAGGTGGTTGTAGAGGGCGCGTTCGAAGTAGTCGGCGTGGTCGGCGCGGTCCGGCGCGCGCTCGATGAGGCGCGCGGTGAGCTTGAGCATGTTTTGCGTGTTGCAGCTCTCGGCGGTGGTGGGCGGGAGGCGCTTGCCGTCGTCGATGGAGGGGCCGGCCTCGACGTCCGGGCCGTCGAACCACTCCTTGTAGGAGTTGCCGCCGATGGAGAAGGAGTGGTGGCGGGTGATGATCGTCCAGGCGTTTTCCGAGGCGCGGAGTTCGGTGGCGTCGCCGGTGAGGTTGGCGTGGCGGGCGATGCCGGCGAGCTGGGCGACGTGGGTGTTGGCGTGGAGGGCCTTTAAGCGATCCTCGTTGGCGGCGAGCGGGTCGATCAGCCAGGGGCGGTTGAAGAGGGCGGCGAGCTCGAGGTGCTTTTTGTCGCCGGTGATCGAATACAGCTCGGAGAGCACGTCGGCCATGCCGCCGAACTCGGTCTGCGGGTTGCGGCTGCGATCAGTGCGGAACATGCGCTCGATCTTGTCCGGAGGGAGGACAAGGAGGCGCTTCTGGAGGTAGGCCGACATCTTCACGACTACGTCGAGGGCCTGCTGGTCGCCGAGGTAGCGATGGGCGTCCACGAGGCCGGCCATGATCTTGTGGATCGTGTAGTAGGGCACGACGATGCCGCCCGAGTCCTTGGCGGAGCCTTCCTGCCAGTCGAGGGCGATGCTCGAAAAAGCGGCGAGGTAGCCGTCCTGGTCGAGGGCCTGCTGGCACTTGGCGAGTTCGGCGACGAGGTAGGCGGCTTTTATGCGGAAGGAGTCGTCGCCGGTGGCGGCGGCCATGCGGGAGGCGGCGGAGAGGTAGTGGCCGGCCATGTGTCCTCGGATGAAACCGGCGTCCCAGCCGCCGTAGCCGGCGGTGACGCCGATGGCCTGGGGCAGGCCGGCGAGCTTGCGGTAATCGAAGAGCAGGCGGTCGGGACTGAGTCGGCCGACGTAGCCGGTGCGGTGCAGCTCCTGCCGCTCGTAGAACGGGCTGCCGGGGAGCAGGCGGACCCGGGAGGCGTCGGCCATCTCGGCCATTTCGACGGGGAGCACGGGCGTGGCGGCGAAGGCCGAGGCGGCGAGGAGGGCGACGGCGAGAAGGGCGGGGCGGGTCATCGGGGCGGCGGTTTATCCGGCGGACGGGCGGGCGGGGAGGCGGACTTTGACGGGGCGTCCCTCGTAACGGACCTCCACCGACGTATCGGCTTCGCTGATACCGGTGCCGACGCCGGGGGCGACGAGCACGGCGCGGAAGACGCGGTTTTTGGGCATGCCGGGGAACCCGCCCTCGCGCGCGCCGATGACCAGCTTCTTCGCCTTGTCGTTCCAAGTGATCGGAATCGTCGAATATTCGCGCTTTTCGTGGCCCCAGCCGTCGCCTGCGTCTTCGTAGAAAAGGCAGGAGCCGTCGGCGCCCGGGTAGACGCGAAGCTCGATGGGGGCGGCGGGGTTTTCGCCGGAGTGTTGCACGCGGGGGCCGAGGGGGAGGATGGATCCGGCTTTGACGAAGACGGGGGAGCGCGAGAGCGGAGCCTCGGCCTTGACGGTTTGTCCGCCGGAGAGCGGACGGCCGCTCCAGAAGTCGATCCACGCGGAGTTCGCGGGCAGGTAGACGTCCACGGTTTTGGCGGGGTTCGTCACGGGGGCTGAGCCGGGGCCGTAGAGCATGGGCGCGAGGACGGGGGCGATCATGAGCTCCTCGCCGACCATGAACTGGGTTTTCAGGTCGTGAGTTTTGGCGTCGGAGGGGAAGGAAAAGGCGACGGGGCGGATCCAGGAGCCGTTTTGCCGCGAGACGCGTCCGCCCAAGGAGTAGAGATGCGGCAGCAGGCGGTAGCGGAGGGCGATGGTGTCGATGATGGCGTCGTAGAACGGGGTGCCGGGCTCGCCGAAGCGCCAGGGCTCGCGGGGGGTATCCGTGCCGTGGCTACGGAACATCGGAAGGAATGCGCCGAACTGCAGCCAGCGGGTGTAGAGCTCGCGGTAGCCGAGGTCGTGGACGCCTTGGTCGAACTCGCCGCGCCAGAACCACTGGCTTCGTTTGGCGACGAAGAAGGCGCCTATGTCGGTGGTGATGTAGGGGTGGCCGGCGGCGCTGATGCTTTGCAGCGAGACCACTTCCTTGGCGAGGGTCGCCCAACTGGCCGCGATGTCGCCGGTCCAGAGAACCGAGCCGGTGCGCTGGCTGCCGGCGTAGCCGGAGCGGGTGAGGTTGAGCACGCGTCGGTCGGGAGCGGCCTTGCGTTGGTTTTCGAAGATGCCGGTCGAGCCCCACAGGGCGTAGGCGTTGAGGTATTGGGGGTCGATGATCTTGGCCAGGCCTCCGATGTTGGCG
Organism: uncultured Verrucomicrobiota bacterium; assembly: GCA_946481225.1. Next base: position 7,877 of record CAMLNJ010000027.1, read on the forward strand.
GAGTCGTGGTCGGCGAGGCGGTGTTCGCCCCACCAATCCGCGTTTTCGGGTTCGGTCGAGTCGCACCACCACCCGTCCATGCCATGTTGGCCAAAAGGTTTCCAGGCGGCGGCCTCCCAGTAGAGCTCGCGGGCCCGGGGACTGGAAAAATCGATGAACGGCGTGCCCGCGAGCGTGTGGCCGGCGGCCTTGAGGGCCTTGCCGGCGGTGGAGCGATCGCTGGGGTTGGGCCAGATGGAGACGATCACGCGGGCGTTTTCCTCATGAACGTCTCGGATCATTTTCGCCACGTCGGGATAGCGGCTGGTGTCCACGTCGCCGCCCCACTGGTCGGGGAGCCAGTAGTTCCAATCCTGCACGATGACATCGAGCGGGATCTTGCGCCGACGGAACTCCTTCACCGTGGAGACGAGCTCGTCCTGGGTGGCGTAGCGCTCCTTGGACTGGACGTAGCCGTAGGACCAGCGGGGCAGCATGGCGGCCGCGCCGGTGAGCAGACGGTAGCCGGCGACGGCGCCGTCCATGTCGGGGCCGTGGATGAAGTAATAGTCGAGGTCGTCGACCACGTCGAAGGAGAGCGATCCGCCTCCGGCGCCGTCGGCGAAGGTCATCGCGGAGTAGGCGTCGAAGAGGAGTCCGTATCCGCGGGTGGATACGACGGAGGGGATGAGGATGCGGAGGTTGTGCTGGTAAAGGCGTTTCGTGGTGCCGCGCAGGTTGAGGTCGGAGGTCTCGTCGAAGCCCAGCCCGTAGAGCGCCTCGCCGTCGGCGAAGCGGAAGGCGAGCCGGCCTTTCCAGGCATCGCGGTCCTTGCCCTGGATGTATTTGCCGACGAGCTCGCGTTCGCCGTCCACGGTCCGGACCTTGGTGATGGTGGCGGGATCGGCGAGGGACTTGATGACATCCGTTTTTTCCAGAGCGCGGGGGCGGGCGGGGTCTTCGGTCAGGAGCTGTTTTCCGGCGGGCGTGAAATAGGACAGCGCCTCGGAGTCGCGATCGATGCGCACGACGAGCTCGGCGGAGCGCAGCTCGACATGGCGGTCGGTTTCTCGGAGGCGAATGGTTCCGGGCCGTCCGTCGACGGGCACGCGCATGAGGCTGGGTTTGGTCGACCAGGCGGCGTTCCTGGTCGCGCGCACGCGAACGATGCGGTCGGTGATGAAGTCGACCTGCAAGCGGCTCTCGGTGAGCGTGAATTCCGCTCCGTCCGGAAAGGGTTTCGCTTGCTCCACTTTCGCCTGAAGACCGAGAGGAGCGCAGCCGATGAGGGTTAGAAAGAACAGCGGGGATGATAGAACTTTTTTCATGTAGAGAGGATGAGAGCCAAGGGGAGGGGACGCACAATGCCGGTGATCCTTGGCAGGAAGGGTGTCTGAAGCGACGTGCGGGATCAGGGTGCTGCCGGGGGAACCGGCGCTTCGAGAAAGCGCCGGCCTTTCAGCCAGGCGAGGCAGGCCTCGGGCCAGCCCTCGATGGGGGCGCCGGGCCAGCCGAGGCCGAGGCCGTGGCCGCCTTTTTCGTAGAGGTGCAACTCGAAAGGCACGCCGGCGCGGCGGAGCGCCGCGGCGAATTGGAGGCTGTTTTCCACCGGCACGGCGGCGTCCTCGACGGTGTGCCAGAGGAAGCAGGGCGGAGTGTCGGCCGTCACCTGGGTCTCGTTGGAGAGGAGTCTGACGAGCTCGGCGGAGGGGTTGTGGTCGAGCAGGAAGTATTTCGAACCGCCGTGGGTAAACTCGCCCATCGTGACGACGGGGTAGCAGAGAATGCCGAGGTCGGGGCGGGAGCTTTCGCGTTCGACGGGGTCGGAGGAGTCGGCCTGGCCGGCGTCGAAGTGGGTGAGGAGCGTGGAGGCGAGGTGGCCGCCGGCGGAGGAGCCGATGACGCCGATGCGCGCGGGGTCGAGCCCCTCGGCGCGGGCCCGCGCTCGAAGTGTGCGCAACGCGCGGGCGGCGTCGTGGAGCATCGCGGGGTGGCGGTAGCCGGCGGAGCCGAGGCGATATTGGAGGACGTAGGCGGTGACGCCGCGGCCGGCGAGCCACTCCGCGTAGCCTTTGCCCTCGTGCTCGGCCAGGAATTGGTAACCGCCGCCGGGCAGGACGAGAATGGTGGCGCCGTTGGCGGTGCCGTCGGCGGGCGCGTAACGGGTGAGGGTGGGGATGTCTTTGGGCTCGGCGCCGAGCGCGCCGGGCGCGCTGTTGGGCCAGAGAGGCGCGGGCTCGGCGGGCGCGGATGCGAGGGGAAGCGAGGTCATGGCGGCGAGTCCAAGGAGGAGGATGGAGCGGGGGAGGAGCGAATGCACGGGGGAAGGGGGCGGACGGCAGGGCAGGGGCGGGGCTATCGTTTTCGGGGGCGGCGGGCAGCGGGAGGGGGAACTTTGTCGTGGGTTAAACTTCACTGCGGGCGGGAGTGCGCGTGCTTGCGCACGCGTCGACGGGCGGAGGGACCCGCCCGTCCACCTTGACGGGTTCAGTCGCGGAGCGTGATCTCGAACACGGCGGCGATGTCGTTGGGCACGGAAGCCGGCGCCTCGATGCGGAGGGCCTCGGCGTTTTGCGACCAGACGGGTTTCTCGTCGGAGCCGATCAGGCGGACGGAGGCGACAGGGGCGTCGAGGAGGCCGGCGGCGGAGCCGAGGGATTTGATGCTCACGGCGCTCTTCGGCGCGCCCATGAGGAAGGCGTAGAGCTTGCCGCCCTTGACGGTGAAGCGGACGTCCTCGGCGGTGAAGGGTTTGATGTTGTGCTCGTTGAAATTGCCGCCGCTGCCCGTTTCGGAGGCGGCCATCTGCGGGCCTTCGCCGAGGACTTTCCAGGGGCGGGTGCCGTGGATGGCCTCCTGGTTGATCTGCATCCAGGCGGCGATGCCTTCGACGAAGGCGATCTCGATGGCATCGGGCTCGCCGTCGCCGTTAAGCGGGACGTTGAGGAGGAGGTTGCCGTTTTTGCTGACGACGTCGATGAGGGTGTGGACGACGGTGCGGGCGTCCTTGTAGCCGTGGCGGTCGCGGACGTCGGTGTTGTAGTGCCAGTCGCCGAGGCAGGTGTCGGTCTGCCAGGGGAGGGGCTCGATGACGTGGCTGCGACCGCGTTCGATGTCGAGGGCCATGCATTCCTTTTGGTCGGGCTCGAGGATCTTGCCGAAGAGCATGCCGTCGTCGCCGCGCCAGCGGTTGTTCTGGTTGTAGAAGTGGGCGGCGATCTTCAGGCCGGCGTCGCTGGCGGGCCAGAGGGGGAGGGCGGTGTCGTCGAAGTAGATGAGATCGGGCTGGTATTTGTTAATCAGGTCGATGGTGCGGTTGTAGAACTTGTCGCAGTAGGCCTGGTCGGGGGGCGTGACGCCGTTGCCCCATTCCCAGATCGCGTGGATGGTCTTGGGGTCGTCGAAGTTGGCGACGGGCGCGTGGCGTTGTTCGTAGAGCTCCTGCGGGTCGAGGCCCTCCCACCAGGTTCCCTTGCCGTCGGCGGCGGCGAGCTTGCCGTCGTAGGGGATTCCCGAATACGGGCCTTTTTTGTCCGCGCCCTGCGAGGGCTCATACCAGGTCCAGGCGTGGGAGGCGTGGACGCTGACGCCGAACTTGAGGCCGTTGGCGCGGGCGGCCTTTTCCCAGCCGGCGATGATGTTTTTCCCGGGGCCGACGCGGAGGGTGTTCCACGACTGGTATTTGGAGTCCCAGAGGTCGAGGTTGTCGTGGTGGTTGGCGAGGGCGAAGAAGTATTTCGCCCCGGCCCGCTTGTAGAGGGCGACGAGTTTCTCGGGGTCCCACTTGGCGGCCTTCCAGGCGTGGATGACCTCCTTGAAGCCGGCCTTCGAGGGATGGCCGTAGGTTTCGCGGTGGGAGGCGGTGACGTTGGTGCCCCAGAGCGGGCCGTCTTCGAAATAGAGGTGGCGCGCATACCAGTCGCCGCGGCCGGGCTGGCATTGCGGTCCCCAGTGGGCCCAGATGCCGAACTTGGCGTCGCGGAACCAGTCGGGGACCTCGTATTGCTTCAGCGAGTCCCAGGTGGGGGCGAATTTGCCCGAGGCGACGGGTTCGGCGGAGGTGTCGACGATGACCGAGGGTTGGGCGGAGCTGGGGATGCCTTGCATGACGGAGGGAAGGGCGAGGAGGGCGAGGAGGGCGGAGAGGGCTGCCAGGGAAAGGCGTGTTTTCTTCATCGAGGAGAGGTGGATGGATGCGTGAATGGGCGGGGCTCAGGGCGAAGCGATCATGCCGGTGGCGGAGACATCACCGAGACCGGGTTGGGCGCCTTCCGGCCAGCCGAGGAGCGTGACGCGGAGATAACGCCCGGTGGCGGGCAAGCCGTGGACGTCGTGGGAAGTCCAGAAGTTGGGCGTCTCGGTGCGGGTCTCGTCGGCGAAGATGCGCCAGTCGCGATCACCGTCCGGGGAGATATCGACGCGGTAGCGCCAGAGTCCGGCGGCGGGAAAGGACAGACGAAGCGCGGTGATGTCGACGATGCGCTCGAGGTCGATGCGCAGCCACGGAGCCGGGTCGCCGGGCGCGGCGAGCCAGGAGGTGAGCACGCTGCCGTCGTTGGCGTTTCGCGCGGTGTTGCCCGGGCTCTCGCTGCTGGCGCGGGTGGGGTTTTCGAGGCCGAACTTGTTCCACCTGCCGCTCGTGGGGGCGTTGGAGAAACGCTTGTAGGGGCGCGGCGCCGCGGGCGGCGTGACACCGGGGACAAACTTTGGCCCGCCGGGGGAGATGATGCGGATCGTGGCGTCGGCCAGGCCGGGCGAGGTGGCGCGAATGACGGTTTCCCCGGCGTGGAAGGAACGGAAGGAGATGGCGGCCGCGCCGTCTCGGATGGCGATGTCGGAATCGGCGGCGAAGGTGATGTCGGGGCCGGTGGGGAATTCGCCGGGGCCGGATTCGATGGCGAGTTTGACCTCGGGGCAGTTGCTCAGCGGGGTGCCGTCCTTGTCCACGATGGTGACGACGAGGTGGATGTCGTCGGTGCCGTCGACGGAGCGGAGGGTGGTCTTGTCGGCGGCGAGGCG